>CALDSL010000085.1 GCA_937920255.1 uncultured Anaerolineaceae bacterium
CGATCAAGATCGACCGCTCGTTCATCCGCAAGATGTCACAGGACGGCAGCAATTATGGCATCGTCCAGGCGATCATTGCCATGGTGCACAACCTGGGCCTGCAGGTCATCGCGGAAGGTGTCGAAGCGCCCGACCAACTGGCGCAGTTGAAGGCGCTGGGCTGCGAGCGGGGGCAGGGTTTCCTGTTCCACCGCCCCATGAGCAGCGCCGCGGTCGAGGTGCTGCTGGCGGCGATGTGACGCGGTCAAATCAGCAGTAATGTCACGCCCGATAACGCCACCACGGTTCCCAGCACCGCGCGCCAGCTGATGTGCTCCTTGAACCAGAAGCGCAGGATGGGCAGCACCAGGATCGGCGTCAGCGACATGAGGGTGGACGCCACGCCCACGTAGGTGGCTTGCACTGAGGCCAGCGACAGCCAAACGCCCATGAACGGGCCAAACGTAGCCCCCAGCAAAATAAAGCGCAGCGCCCGCCGGTTTTCCGCCGCGGCGCGTATGGTGGGGCGAACCTGCCCGCTGACCAGCGCCAGCAGCCACATGAACGACATAGCCACCAGCATGCGCATCACCGTTCCGGAAATGGAAGGATAATTCCCGTCCAGGCCGATCTTGGCCAGGATTAACCCGCCGGCCTGCCCGGCCGCGCCGCCCAAACCAAACAGCAGCCCCAGGGCATATGCCTTGGGCTTGGGGTGCGCCACGCTGCCGCGTTCGAGCACCACGATGCTGACACCCAGCACCGTCACCGCGATGGCGGCGACCTCCACCGCGGCCAGCTTTTCGCCCAGGAAAAACCAGGCCAGGATGGTGCCGATCACGGGAGAGGTGGCCATCATCAGGGTGCCCAACCGCGCGCCGATGAGCACATAACATTGCAGCAGGCAGGCATCGCCAAACACCAGCCCAACCAGGCCGGAAACCCCAAACCAGAACCAGCGTTCCGGCCCGGCGTCCAGCGGAAACGGCGAACCGCGCAGAATCAGATGGGCGATCATCAAAAACGTCACCGCGAACCCCAGGCGCAGGCGGTTGACCTTCACCGAGCCCAGCAGCGAACTGGCCTGGGAAAAGAAGATCGATGTGAACGACCACAGAACCGCGGTCAAGAGAGCAGCAACTTCGCCCATCGAGCATCCTCATTCCGCTACAATAGATGGAAACCGGGATGATTATAATGGCGATTGGGCCGCCCGGTAAGGAGAAACGCATGTCTTTTGCCATCACCGTAGCGAACCTGATCGAAACCATGAAAACACCAGGCTGCCCCATCTGCACGCTGGAGCGCGGCGCAGCCCGCAAGGCAGTAGACGTCTTCCTATGGGAAGCGATGATGGAGCCAAAAACGCGCGAAAACGCGATGCAGGCTTACGGCTTCTGCCCACCGCACACGCGCCTGCTGGTGGCCGCCGATCTCAACCACAGCGGTATGCCGCTGGCCACCAACATTCTCTACGAACAACTGCACGGGCGCACACTGCGCGCGCTGGAAGGCTGGAATGGACGGCAGTCTGGAGCGGCAATGTTCCGGAGGCTGCTCAAACGATTCGGGGTGGATTTACCCGCCCGGACGGATGCGGTGCTGACCCCCACCGCCCCCTGCCCCATCTGCGCCAGCGCAGCGCAAGTCGCGCTGAACCTGCTGGCCGCGCTGTTTGAAGAGCTGGAGAAGCAAACGCCAGATGTCGTAGCAGCGTACGAGGGCAGCGACGGGCTGTGCCTGGCGCACCTGCGCCTGGGGTTGGGCCACCTGGCCGCAGATCATCCTGAAGCGGCCAAACGGATCATGGATATCACCCAGCGGCGGCTGGCCGGGCAGCGCGAGCACATGCAGGAGTTCATCCGCAAAAAGAACTGGGAGTACCGTGATGAAAGCCTGACGGAGGCCGAATCGGAGGCATGGCGCGGAGCGCTGGCATTTTATACCGGCTACGACGGCGCCAGTTTCACGTTTAAGCTGGATGATGAGCGCTAGGCGCCGAAAACCTTGACAGCGATAAAGATCAACACTGCAATCCACAATAAAACGATTACCAGCCCCATCCACCGGAAATGAGGCGCGCCGGCTGCCCTCAATTCGGCGGCGCGGTTCTGGCAATCCCTCATGATATCCGGCGGTACCACCTTTATGACCAGCAAAACGCCAACCGGCAAAATCAACAGGTCATCCAGGTAACCGAAGACTGGGATGAAATCAGGAATAAGATCAATGGGGCTCAAAGCATAGGCCGCCACCAAAAAAGCGAGCACTTTCGCGTACCAGGGGGTGCCGGGATGGCGGTAGGCCAGATAAATGGCGACGACCTGCGTCTCAAGCGCCTCCGCCTTCGCCTTCCAATTTTTCACCTTACTTGCGGATTTCCAGCCCGCGGCGGGCGATTTTTGCCAGCCCGGCATTGGTCAGCTTGACGCAGCCCTGCACGTTCAGGAAGCTCAGGCGTGGCAGGTTCTTGAGCGGTTTAAGCGCGATATCTCCCAGGCGGTTACAGTAGCTGATATCCAGCCGCTCGAGCCGGGTGAGCGGCGTGAGGTGCTCCAGCGCATCGTTGGAAAGATCGCAGGAACTCAGGCTCAGCTCCACCAGTTGCGGCAGACCGCGCAGCGCCTTCAGGCCAGCCGAGTCGATCTTGCGGTTTTCGGACAGGTTCAGGTAGGTGAGCTGGCGCAGGTGGCCGATGTCGCGCGCCAGGGTGGCAAGCTCGGCGTTGCCGATGTTGTGCACGCGGATGGAAACATCCACGTCCGGCGGCAGGCGAAAAACGCCTTCCCCACGGTCGTGCTCCTGCCAGTCGGCGGCGTGCTCGCCGGCCGGGCGAATATGTACCTGCACCGGGATGCTGGTGACGAACTCATTTTCGGGAAGATCCTGCGCATTCATGAGGTTGATTATATCACCGTGGAGCGGTCGAAACCCAGCGCAAAGAGACTCACCTCCCGCTCGGCTTGACAGCGCGCCGGGGCAGCCTACACTTAAACCAATCCCCCACAAGTCATATCCCTTTCAGGAGCTCACATGGAACAAAAAGCAGGCGCGCAGATCAGCCGCAAAGCGTTTCTCCAGTCTTTCCTGATCCTCCTGGTGTTGATGCTGGCCGCCGGCGTGCTGACGCTGGTCGTCCCGGCCGGTGCGTATACGCGTGCCACCCTGTCCGACGGGCGCGAGATGATCGACCCTGATTCGTACACCAGCATCCCCAAGCCGGATTATCCCATCTGGCGCTGGCTGGCGGCGCCGCTGGAAGTGCTGGGCACGAGCGACGGTCTGACGATCATCACCATCATCCTGTTTCTGCTGATCGTGGGGGTAGCTTTCGCCTTGCTTGACCGTTCGGGCGTGCTGAAAGCTGCCATCGCACGTATTGTGGCGCGTTTTGGCGCGCGCAAGTACGTGCTGCTGCTGGTGATCTCGTTCTTTTTCATGCTGCTGGGCGCATTCCTGGGGATGTTTGAAGAAGTGGTGCTGCTGATCCCGGTCATGCTGGCGCTGTCGTATCTGCTGGGGTGGGATACGCTGGTAGGCCTGGGGATGAGCATTCTGGCTACCAACATGGGTTTCTCAGCCGCCATCACCAACCCGTTTACCATCGGGCTGGCGCAAAAAATCGCCGGGCTGCCGATGTTTTCCGGGGCATGGCTGCGCATCGTGATCTTCCTGGTGCTGTATGCCATCTTCGCGGTATTTCTCACCCGCTACGCGCGGCGGATTGAGCGCGACCCCAGCGCTTCGCCGGTGTACGAAGAAGACCAACGCTCAAAGCAGCACTTCACCTATACGGGTCTGGAACACAACCCGCGCCAGGGGCGCGCGGTGGTGTTCCTGGCGGTAATGATGGCCGTGATCCTGAGCGTGTTCTTCCTGACACCCTTTGTGCCGTTTCTTGCATCCTACTCGCTGCCGCTGGTTGGGCTGCTGTTCTTCGCGGCCGGGTTGGGCGCGGCGCGGCTTTCGGGTTTGGACGGCCAGGAAATGCGCCGCGCTGCGGTGGAAGGCCTCGGCGGCATTGCTCCAGGCATCCCGCTGATCCTGATGGCGGCCAGCGTCAAGCACATCGTCGCCAGCGCCGGCATTATGGACACCATTCTGCACAGCGCGGCCGGCAGCATTCCGGCCGGCAGCACGTTCCTTGCGGCGGTGCTGGTGTTCCTGCTGGCGCTGGCGCTTGAGTTTTTTGTAGCCTCGGCTTCGGCCAAAGTATTTCTGCTGATGCCGATCCTGTTCCCGCTGGGCGACCTGGTGGGGCTGACGCGGCAGACGATCGTCACCGCGTACTGCTTTGGTGATGGGTTTACCAATATGATCTACCCCACCAACGCAGTGCTGTTGATTTCGCTCGGGCTGGCGTCGGTACCCTACGGCAAATGGCTGCGCTGGAGCGCAAAGCTGTGGCTGTGGGTGCTGCCGGTGGTGCTGGCATTTTTGGCCGTCGCGGTAGCGATTGGTTTCGGGCCGTTTTAGGCGGGCGTGCTGGCAGGGTCAGTCGCCGGCTTTAGCCTGCGCCGCGGCCGCTGCTTTGCGCTGGTTGTCACGCGCGTGGTCGCGGAACACGCCGGTGACGCTTAGCAGCACCAGAGCCGCGCCGGCCACCGTCCACACCGATAGCTTCTCCTGCAAGATCAGCCACCCGAGGAATACGGCGATGATCGGATTGACGTACCCATAGGTGGTGACAATTTTTGTCGGCAGCAGGCTGAGCGCTTTGATGTACGAGGTGAAGCCCATCAGCGAGCCGAATACGATCAAGTACAGCACCGCCAGGGCGGCGTCCAGCGCCGGGCGCGGGGCCGGCTCGCCGGTGATCAGCGCGGCCAGGGCAAAGAACATGCCGCCAAACAGCATCTGGTAACCGGAGTTGACGTCCGACGTGAGGGTCATCCGTTCGCGGCTTTGCAGCACGGTTCCCCCGGCCCACGAAATGGAACCCAGCACCAGCGCCGCCACAGCCAGCACATCGGCGCGCACGCCGCTCATCAGCACCGGGAGCGACAGCACCGCGATGCCGCCCAACCCCACCAGCAGCGACCCGACCAGCAGCAGCGACGGCAGCTTGCGGTCGATGACCGACTGGATCACCGCGGCCCACACCGGCACCCCGGCGATAATCAGCGCCGCGGAACCTGAATCGGCGCGCTGCTCGCCCACCATCACCAGCCCGTTTCCACCCAACCAGAACAACCCTCCCAGCCCGATCAGCGTGACCAGTTCTCTGCCCGTGAGGCGCAGGCGTTTTCCGGTCAGCGCGCCGGCCAGCAGCAGCACCAGGCCGGCG
>CALDSL010000086.1 GCA_937920255.1 uncultured Anaerolineaceae bacterium
TCATCTGCGTGCGGTATTCGCTGCTGATGAACGAGTTCGAGATGCCGATGGTGAATTTGTCATCCGAAGCAGCCGGAGCAGCAGGGGCTTCGGTCGCCGCCGGGGCAGCAGGGGCTTCGGTCGCCGCCGGGGCAGCGGGAGCTTCCGTCGCCGCCGGGGCCGGAGCCTGCGTGGCGCCGCCGCCGCAGGCAGCCAGGATCATCGAGAACATCGTGGCCAGTGCCACCAATAGCATTACAGACTTTCTACTCATGGGTTTCTTCTCCTACACGTGCAATTTGAACGGATCAAATGTTGGTTGGATCAGATGCGCGAGTTTCAAATGGATGGGGCACCTCCTATTTTTGCCGTTATACGGGTGGGTTGCATCTGTTGAACAGGGTTTTGTTCCACCATGAACAGGTATTCCCGCGCCAGGGCCACCGCGCCGTTGATGCCGGCGGCCGTGCCCATGCGCGAGAAGTTGATCGACAGCCGGGTGGTCGCCAGAGGCAGCGACCGCCGCAGCACCGCTCGCCGGATCGCCACCAGCAGGTGGTTGCCAAAATTGGCAATCCCCCCGCTGATGAAGATGTGGCTGGGGTTGAAAAAATTCACCAGACTGGCGAGCACGTCGCCAATCATCTGCCCGCTGGAACGGATGATCTCCAGCGCGGCCTGGTCGCCTTCGCGGCACGCGGCGTTGACGTCTTCGGCGTGGAGCGCGCCGCCGTTGGCTTCCAACATGCCAAGCAGCAGCGGGCTTTGACCGGCGCGTGCCGCCTGAACCGCCTTTTCCACAATCGCCGGGCCGGCGGCCATGGCTTCCAGGCAGCCGGTGTTGCCGCAGCGGCAGGTGGGGCCGCTCTTATCGACGCAGATGTGACCGATATCGCCGGCGCAGCCCTGCGAGCCGCGGTGCATCTGCCCGTTGGAGACGATGCCGCACCCGATGCCCGTACCGATTTTGATAAACAGGAAATGCTCCAGCCCCACGCCGTCGCCCGCGCGCAGCTCGCCCAACGCCATGATGTTGACGTCATTGTCCACCACCACGAACGCGGATGGGAAAGAAGGTTGGAACGCGTCGCGGATGGGGTAGTTTTCCCAGTCAGGCATCAGCGGCGGGGCGACCAGCATCCCGCGCTGGAAATCCACCGGGCCGGGCACGCCCACACCGATACCCAGCACCTGCTCGGGTTTCAGCCCCAGCGATTCCAGCAGCCGGACCGACAGGCTGCACACGCGGCTCAGGAACTCGGCTGGGGGCTGGCGCACGTCGGCGGGTTCGGCCAGCGCGCCCATCAGCCCGCCGGCCACATCGGTGAGGCACACGTCCACGCTGGTAGCGCCAATGTCGATCCCCAGCAGGTAGCCGAGCTGGTTGTTCAGCCGCAACATGCGCGGTTTGCGCCCGCCTTCCGAAAGGCCTTCGCCCACTTCGGCGATAAAGCCTTTGGCCAGCAGAGCATGGATTTCCAGCGAGGTCTTGGCCTTTGACCAGCCGGTAATTTGCGATACGGCGGAACGGGAAAGAGCGCCGTGCTGGCGCAGGGCCTGAATCACTTCTGCCTCGGCTGCATCCACGATCACCGGGGCGCGCAACAAACGTTTTGGAGTTGGTACCGTTTTCCGATCAGCTTTCATTCTGGTCAGCGGGGTCCTTATCGTTTGTGCAAAAGGAAACAATCTGGCGCTCATTTTGTTTATAGCAAAAACACTTTGATTTTTCAATAGCGAACTTCGGCTATTTCTTGAACGAAGTGAGTTGCTTGCCGCTACCGCCGCCTAGAACCTGCGGTTTGGCTACTCGCGGATCACCTGGGAGATTTCCCCGGTGTTTTTATCCTTGAGAATGAACTTGGTGGCTCCGTTGGGCATTACCTCTTCCTTGATGAGGAAGTGCTGGTCGTCAAAGTCCTTCATGCCCGTCGCGACCTGGGCGCTTTCGCCGCCGCGCCACACTTTAAGGTCGACCGGCTCCCAGCGCTTGCTTTCCGCGGCGCGGTAGCAGGCATCCATAATGGCGTTGACCACGTAACCATCGTAGAAGGTCTCCATCGGCTGCCGGCCGGCGTCCATGGCGTTGAACATGTCCATGAACATTTCCACGTAGCCCAGCGAGCCGATCTCATCTCCGACCGGGAACAGCCAGCCGGTGTCGCCCTCGGCTTTTTCGGCCACGTAGCCACCCTGCCCCACGCTGGTGAACATCTCGAAGCCGGTGCGCATCCAGTGGTTGAGCCATACCGTGCCCTCGGTGCCGGCGACCTCGTCGCGCAGATCCATCCCGCCGCGGAAAGTCCAGCTTACCTCAAACTGGCCGATGGCGGTGTTCTCATAGCGCACCAGGCCGATGGCATGGTCTTCGGCATCGATCGGGTGCACCTGGGTGTCGGCCCAACAGGTGACATCCATCGGGCGCACGCCCTTGCCGATGAACGCGCGCGCGATTTCGATGCAGTGGCAGCCCATATCCACAATCGCGCCGCCGCCCGAAAGTTTTTTGTTCCAGAACCAGTCACTATGCGGGCCGCCGTGGGTTTCGCGCGAGCGCGCCCACAGCACTTTGCCCAGCGCCCCGGCGCGCGCCGAGGCAATCGCCTTGAGCGTCTTGGGAGTGTACACAAGATCTTCCAGATAGCCGTTGAACACGCCGGCCTTCTCCACCGCTTCGAGCATCACCAGCGCATCTTCGGCGTTGACCGAGAGCGGCTTGGTGCACAGCACCGCCTTGCCGGCCTCGGCGGCCAGCAGCGCGGCCTGCTTGTGCAGGTAGTTGGGCAGCCCGATAATCACGGTGTCGATCTCGGGGTCGCGCACCGCCGCGGCGATGTCGGTCATGGGGCGCGAAATGCCAAACTCGCGCGCGAAGCGCTCGGCTTCTTCCTGGCGCTGCGACACCACCACTTTGATCTCGTCTTTTCCACGATAGCTCAACAGGCTTTGGGTATAAAACCGGCCGATCAAACCCGTTCCCAGTAAAGCGATCTTATGCATAGCGCTTCCTCCTCCAACGGCGTTTTACGAATATCCGGATATTTGCTCGCCGTTGATTATAGGTGAGCATTTCAAATGAGTCAACCGTTGCGGACAAACGAACATATCACTATAATAGTCTTATTGTACG
>CALDSL010000087.1 GCA_937920255.1 uncultured Anaerolineaceae bacterium
TGCCGCCGGGTAGATCGGTGCGGCCGATGCTGCCCTGGAAGATCACGTCGCCGCACAAAGCCGCGCCGCCCCTGGGGTCGTAGAAGATCACGTGCCCGGGCGTGTGACCCGGCGCGTGGCGCACTTCCACGCTTGATTGCCCCAGGCTCAGAGTCTGCCCGTGATAGAGGGAGAGGTTGGGCCGGCTGGTGACACGGGTCGGGAAGCCGAAGTAGGCCCCGCCGCCGCCCGCGTTCCACAGCGGCAGATCGTCTGGGTGCAGGCCGATGGTCAGCGGGCCGGGCAGCGCCTGTACCGCGTCTTCCACGCCGCTGATGTGGTCAAAATGCGCGTGCGTCAGCCAAACCTGGCGAATGTCCAGTTGGTTTTTCCGGGCAAATTCCAGCACCCGCGCGGTCCCAAACGACGGGTCGACCAGCGCGGCTTCGCTCGTGGCCGAGTCGGCCAGCAGGTAACAGTTGTTTTCCAGCGGGCCGAGGACAAAGGGATGGATGGTCAGGGTCACAGTGTTTCTTTCTCCGTATCCAACTCCACCGGTGCTGGCTGCTCCACGGCGGGCTGGTGCTGCAGCCGCGGGAACACGGCCAGATTCGCCATCAGCGACAGGGCGATAAGGATCAGCGCGACTGCATATACCCAGTGTGGGTTGCGATTATACAGGAAACCGGCGGTTAGCGGAGCGACGACCACGGCAGCGGCGTTGACGGTCTCGAGCATGCTGAACGCCAGCCCAATTTGCCCGGAAGGCACCAGCGGACGGGCGAAGGCGGCGGTCATCACCCGTAGCAGGCGGTAGCCGCCCAAAAAGCTGTAGGCCACCCAATACCAGGCCGCGCTGGTTCCCTGCCACAACAGCAGAGCGTAAACGCCCAGCATGGCCTGCCCGATCCATACCCCAACCTTTGCGCTGACTCCGCCTCCCAGCAGCAGCATGATCACGTTGCTCAGGCTGCCCAGCGATGTAAGCTGGCCGATGGTCTCCAGCGAAAGTCCGCCCTGGTTTTCCAGAAAGTTGGGCGTCAGCGGCTGGGGAAGATAGGCCGCCAGTACGGTGAGGAACGCCAGCGGCAGGAATGCCAGGAAGCGCCGGTTGTGGATCAGGCGGCCGCCCGCGAACGCGTGCCCGGTTTCCCGTTCCACGGGGTGCGGGCGGATGAACACGATCACCGAGGTGGAAATGAGAAAAATCACCGCGGCCACGCGCAGGATCGGCATCAGGCCGATGCGGCTGCCAAGAATGCCGCCCAGCAGCGGGCCGAGGATGGCCCCGCTGTTGAACGCGGCCGAGTTGATCGTCATGGCGCGCGCAAGGGGCACCTTGCCACGCGCCCGGCTGATATAGGCATTCATCGGCCCGGAGACGTACATGGTCATGCTGTACAATACCAGCCCAACCACAAAACCCTGCAGGGTGGTGCTGAAGGCCATCACCAGGGTCGAGAGCAACCCCTGTACCCAGGAGGCCTTCATCACATACTGCGGGCCGAACCGGTCGGAGAGATGCCCGGCGGGGATCTGTACCAATGCCATGGCGATGCCGGCTACGCTCAGGATCGCCCCAATTTCCACCGGCGAAGCGCCCCAGTACTGCAGGTAGAGTGGCTGGAAGAAGAAGAACATGCCCTCGCCAATCCCCCAGGTGAAGAGCGAGATTGCCACCAGCAGAAGATCGCGGCTCATAGCGGCCGCACCCGGGTGATAAACTGCAGAGCGGCCTTGAAGATTTTCTCGCGTTCCGGTTCACGAATGATGACGTGCCCGCTGTTTTCCACCCACAGCTTGGTCTTATCGCTGCTTCCCAGGTGAGCGTAAATGTTGTCCATATTGGCGGGCGGCACGCCGGCGTCCTGGCGCGAGTGCACCAACAGCACCGGCACACGCACCGACGGCAGAGCGGCGCGCATTTCGGCCAGCAGGCTGTTCAACTCACCGACCGAACGGGTGGGGTAGTAGGGGTAATCCACGTGGTCGCGCGCGGCGTCCGGGTTGCGCCAGTCAGGCGCACCTTTGCTCACGTGCGGCATCACCGCGCTGATCGGGCGCACAAAGCGCAGCCGCCAGTCCGGCTGCATCTCATAGGGGGTCGACATGGCCACCACGCCATCCACCGGGTAGCGCGCCGCGGCCAGCAGGCTGAGCACGCCGCCCATTGACAGTCCCAGCACGAAAATGCGGCGGGTGACGCCACTGAGCAGGCAGATACCATCCTCCACCGAGGCTAGCCAGTCCGGCCAGCGCATGCGCGCCATATGATCCATGCTCGTGGCATGGCCGGCCAGGCGCACGCCCAGCACGGTGCGCCCCGCGGCGTTGAGGTACTCGCCCAGCCAGCGCATTTCTTTGGGCGTGCCGGTAAAACCATGCACCAGCAGGCAGCCGGTATCGTCGCCGGGCAGGAAAAATGGTTCCGCAGTGGGAAGGATCAGTCGCGACACAGCCCCACCTTTCAGGGTTTCAAATTACGACACGAAAAACAGCCCGCGCGGCAGGTCGGTGAGCACTTCCACGCCCTGTGCGGTGATGACCAGGTTATCCTCGATGCGCACGCCACCCCGCCCGGGCAGGTAAATGCCCGGTTCGACGGTGAAGGCCATGCCCGGTTCCAGCGCTATGGGGTTGCCGGCAAAGATATAAGGCGGTTCATGACCTTCCATGCCGATGCCATGTCCGGTGCGGTGGATGAAGTACTGCCCGTAGCCGGCGCGTTCGATCACCCCGCGCGAGGCGGCGTCGATATCCCCGGCAGCGATGCCGGGAAAGGCGGCGGCGGAGCCGGCGCGGTTGGATTCAAGCACAATTTTGTGGATCTGCTCCAGTTCGGGGTCCAGCGGACCAAAGGCCACCATGCGCGTCAGGTCAGAGATGTAGCCCTGATAGCTCGCGCCCCAGTCGATAACCACCAGGTCACCGGCTTGGAAGGCGCGCCCGCCGGGGACGGCGTGCGGGTTGGCGCTGTTAGGGCCGCCGGCCACGATCGGGTTGAAGGGGAACTCGGCTGACGAGCCGGCTTTGAGCAACTGCAGCGAAAGCTCCGAGGCGATTTCCCGCTCGGTCACGCCGATCTTGAAGGCGGGCAAGGTGCGTTCAAACGCCACCTGGGCGATGCGCACCGCCTCGCGCATTACAGCCACCTCGGCTTCATCTTTGGCGATGCGCGCCTGACTGAGTAGTGCGTCAGCCGAAACGAAGCGCGCTTGTGGCAGGGCGGTCTGGAGTAGATTCTGTTCGAGAAAGCGGAAGCGGGTTGGCTCGACCCCGATGACCGGGCTGGTCAGACCCAGCGCGCCGGCCGCACTGCGGAACACTTCCGCCCACGAAGCCGGGTTCTCGCCGTAGGGGAAGACGCGAATGGAAGCATCCAGGCCGGCGGTCTTGCCGGCTTCCAGTTCGGGGATCAGCAGGGCTTTCTCCCCCGTCGCTGAAACCAGCAGCACGCTGGGGCGCTCGGAAAGGTGAAACTGCAGGCCGGTCAGATAGGACAGAGTCGGCCCGGCGTTGAGGGCTACGGCGTCCAGGCCGCTGCCGTCCAGCCGGCCTGTCAGGCGGTCAAAGCGAGAGTTGGTCATCGGGGAGTCTCCTTGAGACGAATTATATTCCAGATTGCGCCGCGGGTAAGGTTGTTCGCGGGAAATGCATTCAGGTGATTAAATGAAAAAATGCCCGGAATTCCCCCTTCTCAGGCATTTGTTTCATCTTATTCGAAGTGCCCTTGCCCCCTCAGGCACGGGGTGGGCATCGCTGCCCAACCAACGAGAAGAATGATACTGGAGGAAGCGGAAACAGAATAGAGAGGGAGTTCCCGCTTCCGGGGTAGGGAAAACCCCCATAAAAAAGATTGAATATGGCCGGTCAACCGGTGACGTTCGCCATCGGTTGACCGGCCATATTCAATCTTTTTTTCACCATACCTTGACAGCCTCGCATCGCTCGAGTAGAATATCGCTACCCTGAAGAAGGGGCCTGTAGCGCAGTTGGGAGCGCGCTTCAATCGCACTGAAGAGGTCGAGGGTTCGAATCCCTCCAGGTCCACTGGAGCTTCGGATACCCGGTGCTACTACGGACAGAAGCTTAACAAATGTACACAATGGGCCCATAGCGCAGTTGGGAGCGCGTCTCAATGGCATTGAGAAGGTCGAGAGTTCGAATCTCTCTGGGTCCACTCCATGCAGCAACTGTTCGGGCACCGCAATATCAGGGAAACCTGCTGTTCCGGTGCTCGAACGGTTAATGTCTGGATCGTTTGTACGTCCATTATGAATATACGCGAGAGCAGGAGTAGTAAACCTGCCGCCAGCGAGCCGGGGAGCGTGTGAGCCCGGTGGAGGCGCCAGCGGCGCGCCGTAGAGGTTGAACTCGCCTGTTCGTACCGCCCCACCGGGCGGCAAGCTTCGCCGGTGAACCAGCAGTAACCGGCGTCGGGTTTCGCCCGTTAGCGCGATCCAGAGCGGCCTGGGATCTTCCAGGCAAGCAGGGTGGTACCGCGGAGATTTTCCAACCTTCGTCCCTGATCGTGGGCGAGGGTTTTTTGTTTAACCATTATGAACGATCATTGAAATGGAGTAGACCATGGCATACAACCCCATACCGCAATACGATCCTTCAGAGATTGAACCGCGCTGGCAGAAAGAGTGGCAGGACAGCGGCCTGTACGAATCGAACATCGATCCGAACCGGCCCAAGCATTACGCGCTGACC
>CALDSL010000088.1 GCA_937920255.1 uncultured Anaerolineaceae bacterium
AACCTGGCCGACATTACCACCATGCTTTCGGGTTTATTGGAGGATACCTCCGTGTACGCCTCCCGCCAAACCGGGGCACGCGCGGCATCTTTTGGCATCAGCCTGCCGGCCATCCTCACTGGTGGGCTGGCCGAAAATGCATCACATTCCTACAACACCAACCAGTCCACCGGCCTGACCGAAGGACAATCGACCACGGACGGGGTTGCCAATGCGGAAGGTCAAGCGCATACAGTGGGTCACGCCAGCACACGCGGCTGGGCGCATACCGTAGGGGTTTCGGAAACCGACACCACCGGGATCTCGGTTACCCAAGGCACGGCGGTCAGCCATGGCACTGCTCATACGGAAGGCACAGCGGTCACCGACGGCTCGTCGCACACAGAATCATCTTCCACCGCAGTTTCCCACTCGGATAGTTCCGGTTATGGCGTAAACGGAGGGGTGGGCGGCAGCATCGCGCCGGCTGGAGTAGGCCTTTCGGCCAACGTAGGCGGTAACGCCAGTTGGGGATCCTCGGACGGTATAACCAATAGCAGCGGGTCGGCGGACAGCTCCATGCACTCGGTCACATCGAGCCAGGCGGATACAGTTTCAGATAGCACCACCCAAAGCCAGTCCAGCACCAACTCTCAGAGTCATTCAACGACCCAATCGGAGGCCTGGACCACCTCAGGATCAGAAACGGATTCGGTCGCCGATACGGCCAGCTCCTCAACCACCAAAAGTCACGCCGATTCACACAGCACGGCCACGTCAGATACCAAAGGCTCCGGTATCGGGCAGGTGATCGGTCGGGGGTTCAGCTCCGGGATGAGCGTAGGCGTCGCGCCATCCTTCTCGCTATCGAACAGCTACCAATGGCAGGACGATCCCAATATCCTGCTCACCGAGATCATGCGCACCCAGCGCAAGCTGCTGGATATTGCCAGCCGCGAAGGAGCTTTTTATACCGATGTCTATGGTCTGGCGCGCAGTGAACAAGGCGCGCAGGCTTTGATGGGACTGATCCCAGAAGCCTTTCATGGCACGGAAGATGTGGTGGCCGGTGTCCAAACACGCAGCCTGAACGAGGAAGAGCAGGCTTACATCAGCCTGCATGCACGCGCCTTTACCCCATCCACTCGCATCGAAACAATCCCGGAAGCAATGAGTGGTTACGCCGATTCGACCCTGCTGACCATGCTGCAGCTGGCAGCCTATACCGCCCCCGGTACATTTGAGCAAGGGTCCGCCCTGACCATTCAGGAAGAAACCCCCGCCTTTGCTTTTTATCCCGAGATGGCCGGCGACCTGACCCTGGGCCGCCAGTGGTCAACCGAAACTGGGCAGCTCACCGATGTGTTTTTACGCCTCGATCCGCAGCGGCACTTCCATACCGCTTTTGTTGGCGACACCGGATTTGGTAAATCCATCGCCGCCGAACGCATGGCCTATGAGACAACGCGTTTTTGGCACTACCGCACCATCGTCCTGGACTTCGGGCAGGGCTGGCGCAAAGCACTGCGCTGGCCTGGCCTGATCTACCGCGAACCAGGTCGCAATGAAGAACACATCGATATCCGTCAGTTGTATCCCGCCTCGCCGCGCCCATTGCGCTGGAACATCCTGCAGGTGCCGCAGCGCATCGACCCGGCTCGCTACCGCAGCATGATCGCAGAATTATTTGCCAATGCCGGGCGGATGGGTCCGCGCCAACTGGGCTTTATGCGCCGCGCGCTGACCGAGATCTACACCCAGGCTGGGGTGTTGACCAGCGATCCCAAGGTGCAGCGCGGGGAGATGGGCAGCTTGCTGAACTTTGCTGAAGTCAACGTAGTCCGCCAGGTGCGCAGCGTTCGTTCCCTTCCAATGGATGATGTAGCGGTTGGAACCGTCCTGGAGCGGCTTGACCCGCAGGATTTACAAGCGCTGGCTGTTTATCGCAGCGCTACTCTCAGCGTGGTGAACTGGGTGGAACGGTTACGCTCTTATCAGAAAGAGTTCGAGCGCGACCAGGCCAGCCGGACCAGCCTCGAAGGAGTGCTGCTGCGGCTGGAGCAGTTCGCGGAAGAAACCATGGCCCGCCAGTACGGGCCGGGGCGCAGCGCCGAGCCGGTCGAAGATCTGGGACTGCTTGGAAATCCGGAGGATCGCTGGGGAATCACCGTGATCGAGGGCGGGGCAGAGATGGATGAGTACCCCAAGGCAGCCTTGCTCTCACTCTTATCCAGCATCCTCTATTTCGATGCCGTTGCCCGCCGGCGGGAAGCGCTGGATGGCTACCGCGCTTTTCCAAAAATGCAGATCTTCTTTGAAGAAGCCAACAAGGTTCTGACCGGTGTGTCGGGCGGCGCAGCATCCGATCAGAATGCCGGCGAGGGTGGAAACCCGGTCAGCCACATCTTCCAAACCATGTGGCGGGATGGGCGCAAGTACGGCGTGTACCTGCACCTGATGGCCCAGACCGTCAGCGAACTGCCGTCCGGGATTCTCTCCTCCTGCGCCAACCTGTTCGTCTTCCAGACCAAAGATGCCAAAGATCGCGACATGATCCTCCCCCATCTGGGCCGCTCGGAAAAAGGGTTGGTTAACACCGAGTACAAACGCTACCTGGCGCGTATCCCGCGAACTTACGCAATT
>CALDSL010000089.1 GCA_937920255.1 uncultured Anaerolineaceae bacterium
AAAAGGCGGATGCTACGCTATGGATTTATCTCCACTCTTTAATGTGGCGCTACCCCGCTTGGGAGGATGGGGTTCTTCAGAGATATGCGGATAGCCAGCGCATGCAGATCTGGGCAGGGACGCGGATGTGTCGTTATTCAGTCCGATCCATGGACATCCCGATCTTGTATGGCTCTTAAAATTTCATCGGCCTGGAAAATTCGATTTCGAGCATATCCAGTTATTTCCCGAAGCACGCCAGCCTGAACCAGTTTCAATAGATAGGACTGGGCGGTCTTGAAGGGTATGCTCAATCCATCCGAAGCCTGGCGGACAGTGAGAACGGGCCGGGAGAAGAGATAATCAACGACAGCGCCCATTCGCAAAGAATTTCGGTCTTGATCAACGATTGGCTGAAATTTTGCTCGAATTTCCTGCAGCCGTTCCATGCGAACAACGCTTTCGCGCGCCTGCTCGCTGACGCCCCGCAGAAAGAAACGCAGCCAGGCTTCCCAGGCGCCCTGCTGGGAGACGCCAAGCAGAAGATCGTAATACTCCTGCCGGTAACGTTCGATGTATACGCTCAAATTGAGCAAAGGTTGTGATAACAATCCCCATTCGCAAAGCAATAGCACAATCAAAAGGCGGCCGACCCGACCATTACCATCGAGAAACGGATGAATAGCTTCAAATTGGTAGTGGATCATGCCAGCACGGATCAAGGGTGTGATATCTGTGTCTGTATGGATAAATTTTTCGAAAGCATCCAATGCCTTATGCATTTCTTCTACGGGTGGAGGAACATAAGGGGCGGTAGCTGGCGTGCTCCCCACCGGGCCAATCCAGTTCTGGCTCCGCCGGAATTCCCCCGGTGCTAGCGATCCGCCGCGAACACCTTCCATAAGGGTCTCATGTAGTTCCCGGATCAACCGCAGGCTGACGGGTAGTGTCTCGAGGCGTTCCAGTCCGTAATTCATTGCGCGTACATAATTGTAGACTTCACGTACATCATTGGTTCGCTCAAAGAAGGAAAGTTGCGCGGTTTCGTACGTGTAGACATCAATCAATGAAGCATGAGTACCTTCTATTCGGGAAGATAAAACCGCTTCAAAGCGCATGAACGGCTGGATGAGAAGACTGGGAAATGGAAATGCGCGAATCAAGGTCGATAGCTGGCTGAGATCTCGCTCCGCCTCCGATAAGATCGACATCAGAGATGAAGACCACGAAATCTCAGGCGGCAGGGGGTTTGGTATAAACGCCCAATATCCCAATTTTGTGAGAACCACTTTCCCGGCTTCTTCACTGCGATAGGCTTTTGGATCCATAAAGTTGACTCAGTGATCAAAGTGTAAATAAAGCAATTCCATATTAACACTTACGGCAATAAATGTAAATAAGTTTTCTCCCTATTTACACTTTTGATCTTGTTAGATCAATTTCTTCTGGCAAAACACTGGTTTTCCAGCCGCATCATGAAGGTGCTGAATCTTGCACCGCTACCTTATCAAATACCTCGGTTCGCGCGCCAGCCATACCCACAGTTGTGTCGGACGAGCACACCTGGCATGCGTGGAAAACCCGGCCTACCCCTTCCGCTCCCGCCACGCCAGCGCGAGCAGCGCGACTGCCGTCACCAGCGTCACCACCGCGCCGGCCAGCAGCAGATTGGTGTAAGCCGGGTCGGGGTGGTTGGAAACCACCTTGATCGCCAGGTTGACGTCCATGCGGC
>CALDSL010000090.1 GCA_937920255.1 uncultured Anaerolineaceae bacterium
TGGCGTTCGCCTCGATCATTTCGATGGAAACCGAGATGTTGATCATCGACGAGCCTACGTCGCAGCTCGACCCCGAAGGCACCGAAGATGTATTCGAGATCATTAAAACCCTCAAAGAGTCAAACCGCACGCTGATCCTGGTGGAACACAAAATCGACATGGTTGCGGAATACTGCGATGAGGTGATCGTGATGAACGAGGGCAGCATCGTCTTCTCCGGGCCAAGTCATACGGTACTCAGCGATCCGGCGATTATGGATTGCGGAGCTACCATGTCGCAGGTGGCCGTTTTTGGCCACGAAATGGCAAAGGCCGGGAAACCGCTGGAACGCATTCCCATCACGCTGGCGGAAGCGGTTTCGCTGGTGAAGGCGCGGAGGTAGAATCATGGCGATCGAAATCAAAAACGCAAGCTTTCGCTATCCCAACGGATTCCAGGCAATCGAGAATATCTCCATCACGATCAACGATGGCGAGCGCGTGGCCATCGTTGGCCAGAACGGCGCCGGCAAAACCACCGCGGTCAAAATGATGAACGGGTTGAACAAACCCAGCAGTGGCGATGTCATCATCGACGGCATCAATACCAAAACCAGGACCACCGCGGCAATCGCCAGGATCGTCGGTTATGTTTTCCAGAACCCGGACGACCAGATCTTTAACCAGTCGGTCAAAGCCGAAATCGAGTACATGCCGCGCTACTTCAAGCTGCCCGAGAAAGAGATTGAAGAACGCTTGAATTACGCGGTGGAACTGACCAACATCGAAAAGTACCTGAAGATCAACCCGTATGATCTGCCGTACCCGATCCGCAAGTTTGTCGCCATCGCGGCCGTGATCGCATCGCAGCCCAAATACATCATTCTGGATGAACCGACCGCCGGGCAGGATAAACACGGGCTGGAGCAGCTCTCCAAGTTGATCGACCGCCTGCAATCCAACGGCGTAACGGTTCTGACCATCACCCACGACATGGAATTCGCGGTCAACAATTTCCACCGCATTGTGGCCATGGCGCACAAAAACATCATCGCCGACGGCACGCCCCAGGATATCTTCTGGAATGAAGAAGTGGTGGCGGAGGCCAGGATCAAAAAACCGGTCATCGCCGAACTGGCCAAACAGCTTGGACTGGATGGCAAGATCCTGTTTATCGATGAGCTGGTCGCGCGGCTGTAAGTCAGTCGCCGAAAACATACAGGTTGAATAACAAGACAGAGGCTGAACATTGAGATACCTGGTTACAGGCTGCACCATATTAAATGACATGATCTACGCCGATGGCAGCCGGGCCGAGGGGTGCCTGGGCGGCGCCATTTACGCCGTGAACGGCATCAAGCCCTATTGCGATGACGTGATGATCATCACCACCGCCGGGCCGGATTTTGACCACTACTATGGGCCGTACTACCGCGCCAACGGCCTTTCGACCGCCGGGGTGCAATATGTGCTCCCAAAAACGCACTACAACACACTCGAATACCACCCGGACGGGCGCTGGTGGGAGTACTCGAAATACGGGCCAGCGTTTGAGGCTGAATGGTGGCCAAAGTCGCATATTCGCGCGGATTACGTCACGCGGTATGCGGATGAAAACACGCGCGGCATCTACTTTGAATCGGGCGTGCACGAGCAGGTCTGGAAGGACCTGGCAGATATCCGCGCCGCCGCTCCCAACGCGCTGATCATGTCCGAGCTGTTGACCGCCGACACCACCGACCCGACACTGAAAACCGATCTGCTGGCGCTGATCCAGGCGGTGGACATCTACTCGATCAACCTGCCCGAATCGCTGAATTTCTTCGGTACGCGTACAGAGCAAGAATCGATCGAGGCTATCCTGAACTTGAGGAAGCCGTGCTTTTTCCGGGTGGGTGAGAAAGGGGCGTACATGATCCAGGACGGCAAGGCCTGGTTTGCCCCGGCGGCCGGCGTAGAAGACAGCGTGGATGCCACCGGCTGCGGCAACTGCTCCACCGGGGCGGCGCTGTACGGTTTCGCAGAGGGCCATCACCCGCTCAAAACAGCCGTGCTTGCCAACCTGGCAGCCGCGCTCAACGCGCGCCAGTATGGCCCGTACCCGCAGTTCACCGCCGAACTGCGCGCCAAATTGTTCGCAGTAGCCGATGCTGAGTTCAACCGCCTGTTTGAGGAGCAATCATGTTCTTAGACATCTTCCACCAACCGAAACCGATACTTGCAATGCTGCACCTGAAAGGCGACGATGCCAGCGAACGCCTGGCACGCGCGATCCGCGAAGCCGACATTTACGCCGAAAACGGCGTGGATGGCATGATCGTCGAAGATTACTACGGCGACGCGGATGATGTCGAGCAGGCGCTGGCGTATCTTACCAAGGAGCGGCCGGGGTATGTGCTTGGCGTGAATGTCCTCGATGATTTTGCCCGCAGTTACGAACTGGCGCGGCAGTACGGCGCGAAATTCATGCAGGTTGATTCGATCTGCGGGCACCTGCAGTTAAAGGACGAAACCGCGTATTTCAAACTGGTCGAAGGCTACCGCAGGGATGGGAAGGTAGCCGTGATTGGCGGGGTGCGTTTCAAATACCAGCCCTACCTGTCAAACCGCAGCCTGGAAGAGGATATTAATATTGCGATGCGGCATTGTGACGCCATCGCGGTGACGGGCGCTGGAACCGGGGTTGTGACGGACACCGAAAAAATCCGGCAATTCCGCGCCGTTGCTGGCAATTTCCCCCTGGTTGTGGCAGCAGGCATGACCAAAGAAGCAGTTGCCGAAAAACTATCCATCGGCGACGCGGCGATTGTCGGCAGCACGTTCAAGGACACGCGCAAAGACAGCGGCGAAGTATCCGCGGAGCACGTGCGCGAATTTATGGACGAAGTGCGGCGCTGCTTCCGGTAATCGCGGTTAGCTGTACAGCGCCAGATCGCCCACCCCGGTGCGTTTCGAAATCCCAAACCGGCTGACCAAACCGCCCGTCGCGAAACCTTCGCGCACCAGCGTTCCATCAAATGCGACCGGCTGGCCATTGACGATGGTATACACCGCGGCATGGCTGAGCGGATCCGCCACGGTGATATTTGCCAGCGCCCCCTCCCCCAGGTGCCCGAGCGCCTCAATAAAGAACGAATTCCCCGTACGCTCGGAGAGCAGTTTTGCCGGGTTGCAGGTCATGGTTGCGACCGCATCGGGTAGCGAGAGCACGCCCAGACGCGCCAGGGTAAAAATACACGGCAGGTTGTCCGTGGTGCTGCCAAACCCCTTCATCGTCGAGCCGCTTTGCCCGTCCGAGATGATAATCTTCACCTTGCCGTCTTGCAGCGCTTTGTATGCCAGTTCCTGCGCCGCGGGTTGAATCTTCAGCCCATCGCGCCGGCCGCGATTTTCCAGCAGCATCGAAGACACGAACTCGGCGGTGATCGCTTCGCCATCGACCAGCGCCAGCACCGCGCGCATGGCTGCCTCACCATCGCCGTGCGTTCCGCAACCGGCCGCCGTGGCGTGCGCCAGGTGCAGCGGCCGCCCGTTCGACAGCCGCGCCATGCGCTGGGCGTGCTCGGGATCCTGTGTGTGCGACATATAGATCAGGCCGGCCCGCGCCGTGACCTCGAAGACCGTATCGATGGCATCATCAGGCATGATGAAATGCCCCATGTGATCCTTAATGCCTACCGTAAGATGCGCGGTGGAATTGGTGATCGCGTTGCGCGACAGCTTTTGGGCCAGCACAGCCTGATCCAGCTCCTGGCGGAACAGCGCCACCAGCTCCTCCTGCCGGAGGCTTGCGCCCAGCACCGCGGCCGCGCCCAGGTACACGCCCACATTCAGCGGCAAACCGCGGTCGATCTCCGCGCCTAGTAAGGCTGGCGCCAGAAACGTATTGCCAGCGCCGGGAGAAAGGCCAAGCGTCACACCATCGCGCGCGGCCTTGAAAATTGGGCTCTCGTAAATATCGAACAGATCGCCCAGGTGCAGGTGCATGTCCAGCAATCCTGGCATGACCACCAGCCCGCGGCAGTCGAGGACGCGATCCGTGGAGGTGGTGGGGATCCCCTCAGCGACCGCGACGATGGATGCATCCTGCACCGCAAGATCCAACACCGCATCGACGCCGTTGCGCGGGTCGACCACCCGCCCGCCGCGAAGGATAAGCCGGGCGGGTTTGTCCAAAGGGAGAGAGGTGGAAGCGGAGGAGGTCAATTTCTGGATGGTTGGAATCGAAGCGTTGTACGCGGGCATAGCGGCAGTCCTCTCGGGAAGGTGTGGCGGGTGACGGAGAAAGGTTATCGAACTTCTTTATTGTAACGGGCTTTCGGGAAAAACCAAGCACATGCGATTTGACTTGCTGACGGTACAGGGAAATTAAAAAGACCTGCCTGGCGGCAGGCCAAACGGTTCAATGCCGTTCGTCATAATAACCAATTGGCCAGCAAACCGAAAACGTAAAGCCCAAATCCAAACGCGATATGGTTCATTACCGTACGAATTCTGGCCTGCACTGGATTTGCAGACCTGGAGGCAGCCATGCCAAATCCGAAAGCCGGTTGCATAATCAAGAATGGTGCCAGGGTCGTAACGACCCCAAACACAACCGCAGGAACCAGCGTTGGATGCTCAACCCACTGGGCACCCATGATCGCAACAAAAATACCAGCAAAAGTGACACCGATCAGATAATGAGCCATCCAACCTGCCTGGCATTCCGCGCTCTTTGGTGGCGATGCAGCTATGTTTGCATGAGTGAAAACACCTCCGGGCATATACCTGACCCAGCGCCCGACCAGGCAAATATTGGATGAGGGTATGTTAAAGGACTGTTTTAACAAGTAACCCCACAAGTCAAAGGTGAGCGTCGCGCCAATTCCGATGAGGAGGACGCTTATCATCGCATGAGCCATCATATTCATTCTTTACCTCGTAGTTCACACCAGCAAATTGATCGATCCGTGTGCCGTCAGATCAACTACCATCGGACGGATCCGGCGCGTTGGTTTCAACGGAATTCACTGCCAGCAGCGTGATCCCCAGGTCCCGGATCCTCCTCAGGATGCCATGTAGCGCCGCCTGGTCAACCACCGGACCGGTGAGGAGCGTTGTGCCGTCGTCTTCCAACGTGATGTTCAACTCTTCGAACCGCTCCGCCCACTGGCGGCCCAGATGGCCATGGACCCGGATTTGGTAGATCATAGGCCGGTTTGCCTGGCCATCTGAGCCGCTTGTGTTCGACATTTTTCTTTTCTCCTACCTTTTTACGCAACCTGAATAATCACATTCCCAGCTTTGCGCCCCATACCAACATAACGGTGCGCTTCTGGTACCTGTTCCAAGGGGTAGCAGCGATCGATGACCGCCCGGACTTTGCCCGCCTCGATTAGCTGATGGACGTATGTCAATTCTTCCAGACTTTGCCTGGTGTTGAGTTTTGCCACCGAAGCAAATGCCCCACCCGGCTTGAGGGCCTTGTCTGCCTTGTCTTTCGGGCATTTGCCGACCGCATCGAAGATCGCATCATACTGCGCTCCGTCAGCGGAAAAATCTTCCTGAGTGTAATCAATGACCCGGTCCGCGCCCAATGCTTTCACCATGGTCAGGTTCTCGGTGCTACAGACCGCGGTTACATCAACGCCAAAGGCTTTGGCGATTTGGACGGTGTACGTGCCCACGCTTCCGGACGCGCCGTAGACCAGTACTTTTTGCCCGCGCTGGATCTTGCCTTTGCGCAGCAGGCGCAGAGCCGTCGGCCCGCCGACCGGAACCGCAGCCGCTTCTTCATAGGCCATATTCCGCGGCTTAAGCAAAACCATGCCATCTTCACGCAGGCATTTATATTCCGCGTGCGCGCCGAAGTTCTGCGCCAAAGTGGATGCAAATACTTTGTCACCAACTTTGAAGCGGGTCACCCCGCTGCCAATTGCTTCGACTTCTCCGGCGAGTTCCATACCGTAGATCGGGTGTTTCGGCTTCGTGAAGCCCAGCGTGATCCGCGCAGGCAGCCAGAACGCGGGTGGGACGTCCAGACTGCGCATACGAATGTCGCCGGCGCTGATGGTGGTCGCATGTACCTTGACCAGGATTTCATTCGCCTTAGGGGCCGGTTTTTCCACCTCTTGCAGGTGAAGTACTTCAGGGCCGCCGAATTTGGTTGCAACAATTGCTTTCATTTTGACCTTTCCTTTTTCATGAACAAGATTTTCTTAGAATAACCTCAAGCTACCTCACCGGGTTCGCGTTTGATAGCATTGAAGCTTGCTTCGTCTAGGTTTTCTCCTGAGACCGACACCAGGCGCTTGTCGCTGCGCGTAGAGAAGAGCGCCAATCCAAGCCAGATCAGAGCCATCCCCGTGGGTATTCCAGTCAACTGATCGAGCTGTTCAGGAAGCAGCCTGAACATGATACCCACTAAAGGCCCCGATACGGCCAGAAGGGCAGCCGCCCCGCGCGGCAGGGTGCGGGTTCGGAAGGTGGCGATGCCAAACAACACAAGGCCGAATAAAAACAGCACCGACGCAAGTGAATAAACCGTTTGGAGGGCGCCGAGGTTCATCGAACCAGTGGTTCCACTTCTCATCGCCAAGGCGCTCTCCACAAACGCCGGCGCCACGCTCGTCAACAAGGGCAGGATTGTGGGCTCGATGAAGGATATACACATCTGGATGGCAAAGTAGGTGGTTAGCAGGAGATAGCCGGCCAGTCCCAGCCAACCAGCCTCTTCCACCTGCCTGGCGTAGAGACCCGTGATACCGAACAGACCGAAGATGGACATCGCCGTCTTAAGGGAGGTGATCAGGATGAAAGCGCTGGCGTTGACGGGCTCAAGAACATCCGGTGGTCGGATCGGTAGAATGGCCGCGAATATTGCGCCTGCCACCGCAGCGGATAGCCCTGCTGCACGGATGAGGTTTGGGATGGTTACCTTCATTTTGCTCTCCTAATCGCGATCTTTGCTTTGGGGTTCATATCTTTTTCTCCTTCACGGTTACGGTCTTGCTATTGCTGTTTTTCTCTGTCAAGTTCAGCGGTGATTGGAGTGGGTTTGAATCCTTTGATGATGAGATAAACGCCCAATCCAAACTCGAACGTCGCGATTGGAATAACGGCAAGGGTTGTCAGGGTCAAGGCCAGCCCGGTAGAGCCAAACATCAAGAGAATGGTATTCGCAATCAGCACAGGCACGCCGATGAAAGCCAGCACGGGCAGTAACCTTGGCACCAGGCGTGACCGGTAGAGCAGGTAGCCCAGTAGCAGGTCGTCCACAGCCGGCATGATGGCCTGCCCGAGGTGGAACCAGTCAAATTGCGCGATCAGTGACCGGGCGGTGACCAATCCTTCTGCGCCAACCCCGCTTTTCCGCAAGGTAACGATCGTCATGAGAGAAACTACGCCGCCAAAGATGGTAGCGGCTTCGAGGATGCGCGCGCCAATTAAGCCCAACGATAAGACTTCGTTCTGCCGCTTGAGCGCAGGGAATAGCACGACCGCCGTGCCGATGCCAGCGAGCGCAACGATGATCTCCAGGATGCCGCCGACAATGACGCCCGTATCTGGGCCGGAGCCTACGATGTAGTTGGGTGTACGCACTGAGGCGTACAGGGCAAATTGTGGGACTGCGACGAAGGTGAGCAGGTACAGAATGCCTGCGGCGAGCGAGATTTTTCTCGATGGAGCCAGGGTCGTCGGTGGCATCACAGGGGCATTATCGTGATCAATAACATTTACTTTCATCTCATAACTCCTTATTCGATTGAATACGGTTGCTTGCGGCAGACGGTCGCTCGACTACCCGCCGGTTATTATGCCTTTCAAGCGGCATTTGCTCCTTCAGGATTGGCATTCTGTTGATCGGGCATGATTTGGGCAGTAGTTGCTCGTCGTTCGGCCATGAGCGCGTATCCCATCCAAGCCAGGCCCAATCCCATTGGGACCATGATGATTTTTGCCGCGATCTCGGTTGATACGAGCGCGCTAAACGGAACCATCACCGACCCTAGGGCCAGCAAACTGGCTGCCCAGCGCGGCAGCACCCGGGCGCGGAAGGTCGCGACGGCAAACAACACAGAGCCTAAGATCAACATCGGTGTGGAGATGGTCCACAACAAGGGCAGCGCTCCCAGGCTTACCTGGCTGGGATTGCTGGCGAACATCCCCAGGAAGCCGGCTACGAAAGGTGGAAACTCGCTCGCAAATATTGGCAAAAGCGCGGCTTCGATAAAAGAAAGCATCCCCACCAGCGCCATCCAGGCGCTGAACAAGAGGAAGCCGATCAGCCCCAGCCAGCCTGCCTTTTCGACCTGTCTGGCATAGAGCCCGGCCAGACCTAACACGCCAAAGAAACCCAGAGATGTGGCAAAAATATGGACGATGATCCAGGAGGATGTCGTGACAAACGCTGCTTCGTTGGCTGGATGAAACATGCCCATGACGACGATGCCCAGCCCAGCCAGCATTCCAGAGAAACCTGCCAGCCGGAAGAGATTCGCGGTGGATATCCTCACTTTACTTTCCTTGATCGTGGTCTTTCCCTTGGTATTCATTTGTTTGTCTCCCTTCAAGTTGACGAACCGAAATTGAATTTGATCGTGGTCACAATATACGAAAGCATGTGGGGA
>CALDSL010000091.1 GCA_937920255.1 uncultured Anaerolineaceae bacterium
GAGACGCAAGATTTTGCGTCTCTATCTTCGTCAATCCACATATTCCCTGGCCCGAATAACATACGGCCGGCGCATGCGCCGGCTGTGTGTTCTTATGTTTTGCTTGAACTCCGGGCCTACTGCACCGGTTTGAATGCAAAGAGATTATCGATCAACACCTTGAAACCCGGTTCGGGCATATCTTCCCACGCCTCGCCGAAGATGGCCGAGACCCCGGGCGTCTCCAGCGCCGGCAGTACCGCCTGGGCTTCAAAGGTGTCGTTGACAAACAGCGTAATCATGTCCGCGTCGCACGACACCATCAACGAATTCACCGCGTAGAGCGAATCCCTCATCGTGGTGCTCGGCATCCACATTTCATCCATCAGGGCGATATACTCGCCATTTTCCACGTAACCGATGGAATACTCCTTGTTGTAGGGATCCAGCGAAACAAAGTGGAAGTTGTCTTCATCTTCGTAGAAGCACAACACGCCGTAGCCGCCCTGTTCGTAGCCGGGCTGGACGGCCGCATCGTAACCGATCGTGGTCGGGTTGAAATCCACCGGCAGATAGGCCCAAATGCTGTAATCCGGCTCAAGCATGTGAAGCGCGTAATGCCCGTCCTCAAAGCCCCACATGCGCACATCATCCGCGACTTCCGCCCAGTCGTACTGGTTGTTCGAGAAGTTATCCGAGAAGTAGCTGCTCGTAAATTGCTGATCCACATCGGGAGGCCACACCACCGGCTCGATCACCGCCTGGGTGGGCTGCGCAATGGCGGTGGGCGGCATCCCCTGGGTAGAAGGCGCCGGCTCGGTTGGCGCGGGGATCTGGGTCGGCGCTGCTGGTTGGGTCGGCATAGCCACCCGGGTGGGCGGCGCTTGCGGTTGCACCGCCGGCTGCGTGATCTGCACGGGGACGCCCTGTGTCAGCTCCTCAATCTTGGAGGCATTTCGTGAAAACAGGATCACCCCCGCCACGATCATCCCGATGCACAGCAAGCCCAGGCAGCCGACCCCACCCAGGATGTAGGGTAGTTTGTTGCTCTTTTTCGGCGCGATTGGGGCCGCGCTGTATGCCGGGGGAGGATTGTATGCCGGCGGAGGGTTATTGGCCGGCGGCGGCGAGAATGTCGGCGCCGGTTCCGGTGGCATGGGCGGCAGCGGTTCCGGTGAAATCTCCTCTGGTAGTGGCGGTTCGGGCACGGCCGCCGCGGGCGGCGCCGGCGCCAGCCCCTGCAGTCGTTTCACCGGTGTTCCGCACGCTTCGCAGAAATTTGCCCCGCTGGCCAGTTTCGCGCCACAGGTTTCGCAGTACAGGTTCGGATTGTCGCTCATCAGTTCCCCTTTGTTAAAATAAACGGATACCCACACACGGCGCTGTCAGCGCACGATGTTTCCATACAGTTGTTGCAGTTCGCGCTTCCACTCGCGCACGTTCAAAGAATTGAACTGGAACTTGTGCTTGCCGCCTGGAATTTCAAACTCGATGTAGTAACTGCTGCTGTAGTCGTCCTCGCTGCTGGACTGCTGCTCCCACACGCGGATCTTGCGTAACTGGTCGGCGTTGATATAAAAATTGCCGGGCTGTTCTGCCAGGATAAACTGCGGCGATCTTTCCATATATTCGCGCCCCGAGTTCGCGCCAAACTGCGCGCCCCACTGGCCAAAGAACCCCTTGCCCTGGTCTTTGGCCTGGTCGCGCGCGCGCTGGACGTTAGCCTTCATCATATCGCCTGTCTGCGCCGCGAACAGGATGCGCATATTGGTCAGCACGATGTGAAACACCTGTACCTTCAACCCCAAAAGACCCGAGTGGCGCTGCGCGCCCGGGATCACGTTCAACACCGTTTCTCGCGCGGCATAAGCGTCCTGCGCCGGCGGCATTGGCGCCGGCTGGCTGACCTCGTTCTGTGGCACAGGTTTCCCGCACCCAGGGCAAAATCGCGACGTCGGGTTCAACGCTTTGCCGCAGTTGCTGCAAAATCGCGCGCCTGCCATCTCTTCCCTCCTGTTTTTGGTTTCTGGTAACGTGGAAGCGTCGTTGTTGTTAATAGAAACGAAAATTTGACAGCCGGTGTTACGCTGTTAGAAAAATTATACAGCAACGATATCTCTTTCCTTGCTTGCAGATTGGAAAGGAAGGCAGCAGTGGTTTCCGGCGATTGCGCGTATAATCCTAACCAGAATCAACAACCCCCATTTCCGGAGAAACCTATGGATGCGATCGAAGCCCTGCTCACCCGCCGCGCCGTGCGCGAATTCACCCCCGAACCCGTCACCGAAGACCAACTCCACACCATTCTCAACGCCGCCATGCACGCCCCTTCGGCCTGCAACCAGCAGCCGTGGCATTTTATCGTCGTCGACCAGCGCGAAACGCTCGACGCGATTGCCGGCGTTCACCCCTACGCGCAGATGCTGCTCCAGGCCCCGCTGGCAGTCATCGTCTGC
>CALDSL010000092.1 GCA_937920255.1 uncultured Anaerolineaceae bacterium
CCCATGCCGGTCTGCACTTCGTCGGCGATGAGCAGCACGCCGTAATGGCGGGTCATCTCACGCACCGCCGGCCAGAAGTCATCCGGAGGAACGATGGCCCCGGCCTCGCCCTGGATCGGCTCCATCAGCACGCCGGCAATATCCACGCCGACCTTATCGCAGATATCCAACTGCTGCTCGAGGGCTTTGGCATCGCCGTAGGGCACGTGGTACACCGGCCCGCCGTAGAGCATGCCCGGGGGCTGGCGGTAGTCCTTCTTGCCCATCATGCTCAGCGAGCCCATGGTCTTGCCGTGGAACGCCTTGAGCGCGACGATAAACCCGTTCTTGCGGGTGTGCATCTTGGCCAGCTTGATCGCGCCTTCAATCGCTTCGGTGCCGCTGGCGCAGAAGAAGCTGTATTTAATATCGCCAGGCGTGATCTGCGCCATCAGCCGCGCCAGCACGCCGCGCAGCGGGTCAATCAATTCCTGGCTGGGCATGGGCGTGCGCTTGAGCTGCGCCGCCACCGCTTCCACCACATCCGGGTGGCTCCAACCCAGGTCCATCATCCCGTAGCCGCCCAGGCAGTCGATGAACTCACGCCCGAGCACATCGCGGAAGATGGCTCCCCGGCCGGTCCATTCCGTCGCGGCAAAGTCGCCGGCTTCGGTGACCGATTTGCGGTACTCCAGCCACCCCTTGTTGAAGTGCTCGGCAAAGTTGTACAGGCTCTCCTCGATGATGGCTTTGCCTTCTTCTTGCGTGACTTCGGGGGTTTTGATGATATCCAACCAGCGAGATGAATATCCTAATGCAGAATCAAAATCCTGCGCCATTTCGCCTCCATTTGAAAGAATTGCACGCATTTGGTAATCGGTTGGGTTGATTGTCAGGCTGCGAACCTGGCCTGTTTTGCCGCCTTCCATCCTCCAGCGATAAGGTTCTGTTCGTTTTTTCGGGCCACCCAGCCCGGACATGCTTTATCCAACCACCTCGCGCAGGCTGTCGGCGAAGATTTCCAGGGCTTTGTCCACCTGGGCTTCGGTGACCACCAGCGGCGGGATCCAGCGGATGACGTTATCCCACGGGCCGCAGGTGAGCAGCATCAGGCCACGCTGGTGGCAGGCGCGCGCCAGCGCCTTGGCGGTGGGCTTATCCGGCTTGCGGTCTGGGCCGCGGAACTCGGTGCCGATCATCAGTCCCAGCCCTCGCACATCGCCGATGACCGGGTACTGCTGCTGCAGCGCCAGCAGGCCGGCGCGAAGCTGCGCCCCGCGCGCCTGGGCGTTCTCCAACATGCCCTCCGACTGGATTGCCTTGACGGTGGCCACCGCCGCGGCGCAGGCCACGGCATTGCCGCCGAACGTGCCGCCGTGCGATCCGGGAACCCATTTGTTCATGATCTCCAGGCTGCTGAACACGCCCGAGATCGGCAGCCCCGAGCCAAGACCCTTGGCCACAGTCATAATATCCGGGCGCAGATCGAAGTGCTCAAGCGCAAACCACTTGCCGGTGCGCCCAAAGCCGGATTGAATCTCATCGGCGATGAGCAGAATGCCGTGCCTGTCGCAGATCTCGCGCAGGCCGGCCAGGAAACCGGCCGTCGGTACCACATAGCCGCCTTCGCCCAGCACCGGCTCGATCATAATCGCCGCGGTTTCCTGCGGCGCGGTCTGGCTCATCAACAGGAATTCCAACTCGTCCAGGCACCACTGGGTAGTCTGCGCATCATCCCACCCGTAGCGATAGGCGTAGGGGTACGGCGCCACAAATACGCCCGAGGGCAGCGGCTGGTAGCCGGCGCGGTAGATGGTCTTGGACGTGGTGAGCGCCATGGTGGACGAGGTGCGCCCGTGGAAGCTACCCTGGAACACGATCACGTTCGAGCGCCCGGTGGCGTGGCGCGCCAGCTTGATCGCGCCTTCCACCGCTTCCGCGCCGGAATTGCTAAAGAAGAAACCGTCGATGCCGGGCGGGACGATGGGCATCAGCGCGCGCACCAGTT
>CALDSL010000093.1 GCA_937920255.1 uncultured Anaerolineaceae bacterium
GAGGAATCGACCGAGAGCACGTCCGACGCCCCGCCGGCCAGGGCGTAGACGCTGAACCCGCCCGAATAGGCGAAGCAGTTGAGCAGGCCGCGCCCGGCGCACAGTTCGCGCACGCGCTGGCGGTTGCGGCGCTGATCGAGGTAGAAGCCGGTCTTGTGCCCGCCGGCGATATCCACCCAGAAGTTCAGACCGTTCTCCTGCACCAGCAGCGGCGCGTCGGGCGACGGGCCGAGCAGCGCGCCGGCGCGTTCGGGCAGGCCCTCCAGCCGGCGCACGTCCATATCCGAGCGCTCGTAGATGCGCTCGGCGCCGGTGAGTTCATGCAGCAGGCTCACGAAGGTGTCGCGCCAGTACTCGGCCCCGGCGGTGAGGCACTGCAGCACCAGCACGTCGTTATAACGGTCGACGACCAGCCCGGGCAGCCCGTCCGACTCGGCGTGGACCAGGCGCAGCGCGCTGGTTTCCGCCGGCGACACCAGGGCGTGGCGCAGCGCCAGCGCTCCCTTCAGGCGGGCACGCAGCAGGTCGGGGTTGACTTCGTCTTCGCGTCGCCACGACCACACCCGCGCGCGGATGTTGGACTGCGGGCTGTAGGCCGCCCAGCCGAGAAAGTCGCCGGCGGCGGAGCGCACTTCGACCGTGGCGCCGGGGGCGGGATCGCCTTTGACTTGCGCCACCGCGCCGGAGAAGATCCACGGGTGGCGGTGGAGCAGGGATTTTTCACGGCCGGGTTTCAGGAGGAGGGTGTGCATGGGTTGCTCTTGGGTGGGGATTGGGTCAATATGGGGAGGGGTCTTACGCCGGTGCCCGACCCCCCTCCCGCTCCCCCCAAATCGCAAAAAACGCGATTTGGAGGGAGTGCCAGACCCCTCCCTCCAAATGCGGTTTTCAGCATTTGGGGGGAGGCTGGGAGGGGGGTGGATTTACTCCCCGGCGAGCGAGCGCAGTCTCGCTTCGTCTATGATGGCGACGCCGAGCTCGCGGGCTTTGTCGAACTTGGAGCCGGGCGACTCGCCCAGCACGAGGTAGCTGGTCTTCTTGCTCACGCTGTCGATCACCTTGCCGCCGCGGGATTGGATGAATTCCTTGGCCTGCTCGCGCGAGAGGTTGGGCAGCGTTCCGGTGACCACAAAGGTCATGCCGGCGAAGGGCTGCGGGCCGCTGGCCTGCTTGACCTCGCTGCGCGGCCATACTCCGGCGGCCTTGAGCTTGCGCAGCACGGTCTGGTTGGCCTCGCGCGCGAACCAGTCCACGATGGCCTGGGCGGTGTTGGGGCCGATGCCCTCCATGCTCTGCAACTCGCCCAAATTGGCCTGCGACAGCGCATCCAGGTCGGGGAAGCGCGCGGCCATGTCGACCGCGGTGACTTCGCCCACGCCGCGGATGCCCAGGGCGTTGATCAGGCGCGGCAGCGGGCGGTCTTTCGAGGCCTCGACGCCAGCCAGCAGGTTGTCGGCCTTCTTCTCGGCAAAGCCCTCCAGTTGCAGCAGGTCTTCGCGGCGCAGGGTGTACAGGTCGGCCACATCGTGCACCATGCCGGCGTCCACCAGTTGGTCGACGATCTTGATGCCCATACCGACGATGTCCATCGCGCCGCGCGAGACAAAGTGCTCCAGGTTGCGCACCAACTGCTCCGGACAGGCGGTGTTGACGCAGTACCAAAACACCTCCCCGGCCACCTTCTCCACCGGCTGCCCGCACGAGGGGCACATCTGCGGCGGCTGAATGATCACTTCCTCGCCGGTGCGCAGCTCGACCACCGGACCAATCACGTAGGGGATCACATCGCCCGAACGCTTGACCAGCACGCGGTCGCCGATGCGGATGTCCTTCTCGGCGATGTAGTCGAAGTTGTGCAGCGTGGCCTGGCGCACGATCACCCCACCGATCTCAACCGGATCGAGCACGGCGTAGGGGGTGAGCACGCCGGTGCGCCCCACGTTGACGCCCGAGTTGCGCATGACGGTGGTCATCTCGCGCGCCGGGAATTTGAGCGCCAGCGCGCCGCGCGGGTCTTTCCCTACCACGCCCAGGTCGGCCGCCAGGCGCAGGTCGTTGACCTTGATCACCACGCCGTCGGCCTCGAAGGGCAGGGTTTCGCGCAGGTCGTTCCACTTCTCCAGCGCCGAGAGCATCGCATCGAGATCGGGGCAGAACTCCGCCAGGCCGGTGACCGGAAAGCCCAGCGCACGCAAATATTCGAGCAGCTCCCACTGGGTGCGGAACGGCAGGCTGCCCTCGGCGGCCACCACCGCGTAGCTGAGTAGCGTCAGCGGGCGCGATGCGGTGAGGGTCGGGTCCAATTGGCGCAGCGACCCGGCAGCGGTGTTGCGCGGGTTGAGGTAGAGCGGCTTGCCGGCCTCGACCAGCCGCTGGTTGAGGGCTACGAAATCGCGGATGTTCATAAAGACTTCGCCGCGCACGGCCAGGTAGGGCGGCGGCTGCGGACCGTCGGGGTCGAGCGGGATGCGCATGGGCACGGCGCGGATCGTGCGCAGGTTGGTGGTGATATCTTCACCCACCACGCCGTCGCCGCGGGTGGCGCCCTGCGTAAAGCGCCCGTCGCGGTAGTGCAGCACCACCGTCAGGCCGTCGATCTTGGGCTCCAGCACAAAACCGGTGTGCGCCACGCGCTCATCCACGCGCAGCAGCCGGTCGTACCAGGCGCGCACCCCGTCCAGGTCGAAGGCGTTGCCCAGGCTGAGGATGGGGGCCGGGTGGCGCACCTTCTTGAATTTCTCCGATACCACCGCCCCGGCGCGCTGGGTGGGCGAATCGGGCGTGACCCACTCGGGGTGTTCGGCCTCGATCTCGCGCAGCCGGAGCATCAACCTGTCGTACTCGGCGTCACTGATCAGCGGCTGGTCGAGCACGTGGTAGCGGTGGTTGTGAAAATGAATTTCACGGCGCAGTTTTTCCAGTTCCAGTTGCAGGGCTTGATCGTCCATAGCAAGAATTATACGCCAAGCGCCGCGAGCAGGATTGGTTTTCTTCGTTTTTTTCGTTATTGCGCTGTTGCTAGAGAAAATATTCGTTTTCTTCGTTTTTTTTCGATTAGTTTTTGTTGGGCGGGGGCAGGATGCGGTGGGTTGGCGGCACATGGCAGTCCACGCGTGGAGTTTTTACCTGCCTAGAACTCGCATATCGATACTAAACCACCATACGAGCTAATTTCTACAAAACCGTTCTCCATAGAAATTATCAGGGGGAGCATACCAATTCTGAATAAATCCGATACCAGGTATAGAGGAATAGTTGCTATTTGGGTAAATCGCAAACGACTGGTTATCTGTGTTATAGGTAGTAAAACCTTCCTCTGAGAAGAATCCTGTAACGGATGAATGGCGATACACCCCAATGTGGTTTTTTTGCTTGAATCTAGAGAACGGTATTTCTAAAATGATGGAAGTTGATTTTACATCGTATAAAAATACACCTTCTTGCCCAACCTTACGAGAAAGAATGACTGGTGTAGCTGCGTCGCGCCACCAAAGAATTTCTTGCATCGGCAAGTCGAATGAACGTTTGCCAAAGACGTAAGTAGACACCGTTTCTGGCTGCTCTTGATCCTGATAATACGTTAGCGTTATTTGATCGTCTTGTGGCCATTCCACGCGGATGATTTGTTGATAGTGATAGGGTACGGGGGCAACGATTTGTTTCTGGCTACCGTCCGGGCGAGACGTGTACAAGTGTAATACACCTTGATCATAATCGAGAAAAGCAATGCTTTGCCCATCCGGCGCCCATGCTGACGCATAGGCACCCCCATGTTTTGTCAATTGATGTGTTTGCTCAGGGTTATTTATCTGTAAGGTATAAAGTTCCTGCACAGCATACCGTTCTTGCATCGTCTGGGGATCAACAGAGAGCTCTCCAGACACAATGCGGTACGCTATCCAATCTTTCGAAGGTGAAATATCCGGCAGTGTTTTGACTTCTGGTTGATCTTGGGCAGGGATCAGATCCTTCGAAAAAAACGAGTGCATAATCTTTCCTGATAAATCTATCTCCACAATTTCACCATTCGACAATAATACGATTAAGGAACATCCGTCTCTCGTCCAATCAACTACTTGAATGATCAGATCTCTTTCAGTTGTCAAATATCTACCACTACCGCGGTCGAGATCGAAAAGGTAATACACACCTGTTCCAGTACCTTCCAACAGAAGGATATTTGCTCCAACAAGTACGGTGGAGTACGCGGCAGCCAGTGTAGGGGTTGAGATAAGGTGCGTGGGAGTTACAGTTCTAATTATCTCGGTCCCGTCTAAGGGAAAAGTAGCTGTTGTGCTCGCGGTTCGTTCCGATGTGGGAGCATTACCTGATTCCTTTGTTGAAGTTACTGCCGAAGTTACGCCAATAGCACAAGATGGTACGTATGTTAGTAAGAAAGCTATGGTAATGATCGTAATTCGCCGGCTTATAACGAGGTACAAGTTTTTCATCGTTCTACTCTTTTAATTGATAGATTAATCGGGTAATGCTATCACGAGCCTGTTTTGTGCACTGGATCATGCTGATAGACGAGATCCTATATGACTTTGTCCGGTGGGATCAACCCTCTACGGTGGCAGGGGCGATCTCACCCTACCGGCTTGATCTGCCAGCCGTGCCGTACCCTTCGACAGGCTCAGGGTACTTGTTGAATCAGCAGGTAGATGGGTCTGCCATTGAACTCATCCTTACCAATACCATTTCCTGCCTTGTCCGCGCGTTACCCAACGCGGATAAACTCGTACGGTAGCAAATCGATAAAATCGCCGACTTTGAGGCGCAAACGCTCGGCTTTTCCGTCCATGCCCA
>CALDSL010000094.1 GCA_937920255.1 uncultured Anaerolineaceae bacterium
TCGCTTACGCGCAGGCGAAAGCCGTTTTGCTGACGCTGGATGTGCTGTACGTGATTTGGGCCGCGCTGTTGCTGTTCCATGTGGCCGATGAGGCCGGCGCGGTCAAGCTGGTGGGCCAGACCCTGCCTGCGCTGACCCCTGACCGAATGATGCAGGGTCTGCTGCTGGGCTGGCTGTTCGCCTCGCTACTGCAAGGCATGGGCGGGTTCGGCGTGCCGGTGGCGGTGGCCGCGCCGCTGCTGGTGAGCCTGGGCTTCAACCCGGTGCAGGCGGTGGTGATGGCGTGCGTGGGCCACGGCTGGGCGGTTAATTTTGGCTCGCTGGCCACCTCGTTCCAGACCATGCTGGCCGTCACCAACCTGCCCGGCACGCTGCTGGCGCCCGATTCGGGCCTGTTGCTGGGTCTGTCCTCGTTTGCCAGCGGCGCGATTGTGGCGTACGTAGGTAGCGGCTGGCGCGCGCTGCTGCGCAGCCTGCCCGCGGTGATCATTCTCGGCGTCGTGATGGGCGGGGTGCAGTACTGGCTGGTGACCAACCGCCTGTGGACGCTGGGCGCCACCGGCGGCGCGCTGGCCGGCCTGCTGATAGGTTTGCTGGTGGCGCGCCTGCCGCTCTACAGCCGCCATCACGCCGAAGACACCCCCGGCGAGGCCACCGTCGCGCCTGTTTTCGAGCTGCCAAGCCCGCGCCGGCTGTTCACCGCCTTTTCCGCCTACACCGTGCTGGTGGTGCTGGCCTTTGCCATCAATCTGATCACCCCGGTGCGCGAGCTGCTCGACCGCGCCGCGTTCAACCTCGATTTTCCGGCGCTGTCGACCACGCTGGGCTTCACCACCGCGGCCGGGCCGGGGCGCGAGATCAGCCTGCTCAACCACCCCGGCGCGATTCTGATCTATTCCTCGCTGATTGCTTATTGGATTTATAACCGCGCGGGGCTGTACCAGCCCGGCGCGCGCCAGCGCATCGCCAACCGCGTGATGAAGGGCGCGGTCGCTTCCAGCCTGGGGATCGTTTCGATGGTCGGGCTGGCGGTGGTGATGTCGCACAGCGGCATGACCAATATCCTGGCCGAGGGGCTCAGCCAGAGCTTTGGCCGAACCGCCTACCCGCTGATCGCCCCGGTGATTGGCGCGATTGGCGCGTTTATCACCGGCAGCAACAATAACTCCAATGTGCTGTTCGCCGTTCTGCAAATGCGCACCGCCGAGCTGCTCCAGCTCAGCGTGCCGCTGATCCTGGCGGCGCAGACCGCGGGCGGCTCGCTGGGCAGCATCATGGCGCCGGCCAAGGTGATCGTCGGCTGCTCGACGGTGGGGCTGGCTGAGCGCGAAGGCGAAGTGGTGGGCAAGGTGATCCTGTACGGCATGGCGCCGATTGTGCTGGTGTCGGTGCTGGCCTTCCTGCTCTCCCGCTGACGGAGGAACGCATGGCGCAAAAGAACAAATTCAACAACGGCACCCGCTTCCGCATCCAGACCATCGCGCTGTTTGTCTCGCTGCTGGCGCCCTTCGGCATTTATTACGCCCTCCAGGCCGGCAATGCGGTTCTCGGCGCGGTCTTTTTCGCCGCCCTGACAGTTGCCATGGCGGTGGTGGTTTTCAAGGGGTAGAGACGCCTTCTCCCTCTCCCTCTGGGAGAGGGCCGGGGTGAGGGTTCTGCTGCGCGCAAAAAGCCCCTCACCCTAACCCTCTCCCAGAGGGAGAGGGGACAATAAAACGTATTCGTGCCATTTGGCGTATTCGTTGTTATTCGTGTTTACGCTTTAAAACTCGGCAATGGGCCGAAGCCGGGTGGGGCGACGGGGGGCGCGAAGACCGGGGCGGGGATGTGCGCCGCCAGGGCCTCGATTTCGGGCAGCACCACGCTTTCGATCTGCCCGGCGTCCGCGGCGGCGGTGACGCGCGGATCGATCGGCAGGCGCGCCAGCACCGGAACACCGGCCGCGTCGGCGATCTCCTGCGCGTGCCCGGGGCCGAAAATCTCGTGGCGCACGCCCGTCTCGGGGCAGGGGTAGTAGCTCATATTCTCCACCACGCCCAAAATGGGCACGTCGAGCTGCTTGAGCATGTTGACGCCCTTGCGCACCACCATCGCGGCCAGCTCCTGCGGCGTGGTCACCAGGATCACGCCGGTCAGCGGAAGGTTGCGCATCACCGTCAGCGAGGCGTCGGACGTGCCGGGCGGCATATCCACCAGCAGGGTATCCAGCTTGCCCCAGATGACCTCGTTCCAGAATTGCAAAATCGTGCCCGAGATCAGCGGGCCGCGCAGGATGACCGGGGTGTCTTCGCTCTCGACGAACAGGTTGATCGACATGGCGCGGATGCCAGTGCGGGTGACGGCGGGCAACATGCCCAGGTCGCTGCCGCGCACGTCACCGCGCTGCAGGCCGAACAGGCGCGGCACCGACGGGCCGGTGATGTCGGCGTCCAGCACGCCCACCTTGCGCCCGGCGCGCTGCAGTGCCGCTGCCAGCAGCCCGGTGACGGAGGACTTGCCTACCCCACCCTTGCCGCTCATCACCGCGATCATCTGTCCCACGCGGTTGAAGGCCGCCAGTTTGGAAGGCTGCGGCTGGTTGCCGCCGGTGGCGGCGCGGCGCTCTTCCGCGTTCATCACCCCAAACGTCACCTCGACCGACTTGACGCCGGGGAGTTCCATCAGGGCCATCTCGGCCGCGCGCGCCATCTGGTTGCGCATCGGGCAGCCGGCCACGGTCAGCGCCAGGGTGAAGCTCACCTTGCCATCTGTGATGGCGATATCGCGCACCATGCCCAGGTCGACGATGCTGCGGTGCAGCTCGGGGTCCATCACCGGTTGGAGCGCTTGAAGTACCTGTTC
>CALDSL010000095.1 GCA_937920255.1 uncultured Anaerolineaceae bacterium
GCATGACGGTGGTGCTCGCCATCCACGACCTGAACCTGGTGCTGCGCTACGCCGACGCGGTGGCCCTGCTGGTGGCCGGCGACCTGCGCGCCGCCGGCGCCCCGCTAGACGTCTTCCGCTCCGGGCTCTTGAGCGAAGCCTACGGCGTCCCGCTCCAGCTCGTCCCGGTCAAAGACGGCGCGCAGCACATCGTCCTCCCTCGCACCCTCGAAGGCGGCACAGGTATATCAATTTTATAGGATAAGCCGATCGTACTTTGTCGGCCCCACAAAACGATTGAATCGCGAAGCCGCGAAGGCGCGAAGAAACCTTGTGTTTTCTTCGCGCCTTCGCGCCTTCGTGATTCAATTTATAATACCCATTACGAAAACAATTCATAAGGACAACCCATGCGCATCCTCATCACCGGATTTGAACCCTTCGGCGAATCCACCGTCAACCCCTCTGAGCGGCTGGTGCACGCCATCGCCGGGCGAGAATTCCCCGGCGTCGAGCTCTCCACCCACATCCTCCCCGTCGACACGCTGCGCGCCCCGCAGGAACTGCTCGCCGCGCTGGACGAAACCCAACCCGGAGCGGTCATCTGTCTGGGCGAGGCCGCCCGCCGCGCCCGAATTTCCATCGAGCGCGTGGCCGTCAACCTGCTGGACTTTGCCATCCCCGATAACAGCGGCCAAAAGCTGCAGGATCTGCCGGTCGTCCCGGGCGGGCCGGACGCCTATTTCAGCACCCTGCCGGTACGCCGCCTGCACGGCGCCCTGCACGAGGCCGGCATCCCGGCTGAGCTGTCGCTCACGGCCGGCGCCTACCTGTGCAATCAGGTGATGTACACCCTGCTGCACGCGCTCCATAGCCAGGGGCAGGCGCATATCCCCGCCGGGTTCATTCACCTGCCGCTGTTGCCCGAGCAGGCAGCCGTATTCCCCGGCCTCCCCGCCGCCTCAATGAGCGTGGATACCTCCGCCCAGGCGATGGAGGTTATTTTGCGCGAGATCGCCGGGTAGAGACGCAAAATCTTGCGTCTCTACCACCTACTCCACGCACTTCGTATACACGTGGAATTGCGGCGGGTTCTCGATATGCTTCTTTACCGCGCACTGGTCGGCGGAGCGCACCAACGCGTCGTAATACTTCTCCGGGAAGCTGGGCGGCACCTGGATTTCCATTTCAATCTGCCCAACCAGGCCGGTTTGCGGATTGCGCAGCGAGCGCTGGATGATGCGGATGCCCTCGGTGGGCAGGCCGCGGTTGCGGCAGAACCCCAGCACGTAAATCCCCGCGCAGGTGGCAATCGAGGCCAGGAACAGCGCGAACGGCGCCGGGGCCGAGTTTTCGCCGCCGCCCGACGGGGGCTGATCGGTCTTTACCGTGAAATCGTTAAAATGCGCGTCCACGCGCGCGCCGCCGGGAAAATCCACAATCATTTCCATCGTCACTCAATCCTTTCGGTATACTTTTGCGCCGCTGGGTGTCACCTGGCCGGATAATGCGCCTGCCTGATTCCCTCGCGGCCAGAAAAACTTCCAATACAGGAAAATGGATATCACATACAGGATAAGTGTACCAAAAAATGCAGGACCGAACCCATAGCGTACCTGGATCCATCCGCTCACAGTGGGGCTGAGCGCCCAGCCGAAATTGTTGGCCATGCTGACCAGGCTGGCGATCGTGGCGCGTGACTTGACGTCGACGTGCTCCATCACAAAGGTCTGGTACACCGGGCTGCTCATGTTCATCAGCGCGCTGCGCACGTAATACGCCGCGGCGCTGATGCCAAACCAGGGAGAGAACCCCAGCGCGATCAGGAACGGGATCGACAGCGCCTGGGTGATTACCACCAGTTGGATCTTGCCCACCCGGTCGGCCAGCGGCGGAGCCAGCAGCAGCCCCACACCCATGGCCAGCGAGCTCCACGCGAACATCGCCCCAATCGCCGGGTCCGACTGCCCGTGCACCTGCCGGAAGAAGACATTCATAAACGGCATGAACAGCCCCGCGCCCAGCGAGGTTAGCAACAGCGGCAGGATCAGCCGGCCAATGCTGCCCGGATTCTCGCGCGCGAACGCGATGGGGGCAAACACAGCGCGTTTTTCGCCGGTCAGGCGCGGCATGCGCATCAGCAGCAGCGGCAGCAGCGCAATGGCGCCCAGCGCCACATTGATCGCCAGCGCGCCGGCGTACGCGCCGGTAGACGTGGGGCTCACCCGCAGCGTGCCGGCGATCCAGGTCGGCAGCAGGCCGGCCAGCCAGTTACCCACAAATCCGGAGGCCATGGTCAGCCCGGAGGCGAAGCTAAACAGGTAGGTGCGCTCCTTCTCCGAGCTGTTTTCCATCAGGAACGGCCCCATGGTGACGCCCGTCAGGCTTTGCGCCAGCCCCATGAGCATGTTCATGGTGATAAAGGTGGGCACGGATGGCAGGAGCACCATCATACCCACCGCCGCCATCATCGCCAGTGTACCGATAACCAAAGCCGCCTTGCGGCCGATGATATCCACCAGGTAGCCCATCGGCAGGGCGGCGATCAGCGAGGTCATGGCGCTGGCCGTCACCAGGTTGCCAAGCAGCGCCTCGTCGTACCCGATGCTGAGAACGTAAAAATTGAATAATAGACGGAAGATGCCCGACGCGACCCCCAGGATAACGGCATTGATGAGGTACAGGCGGGCATTTGGCTGGAATGCTGCGACGTTTTCCGCATACGCGCTCAGACCGTGCAGCGTGTTGCGTCTCATGTTTCTGAAGTCCAAAAGATGCCTCCAATTCTGACGGAGAGAATAATCCAAACGCTGAAACGCGTCAAGGCCGATTCCGCCTGTAAGTTGTCTGGGATGATGATTGTCTGCGCATTTAGGATGTATGCCACTATTCCGAGAAACTAGCTTCTATTAACATAGTTTCAATGTCAAAGGAAGTGTACGCCGGGCTAAATCTATTCCACGGTTTAACGGCCGATCAGCTCCGTATTCTTGACAGCCTGTTCCTCCACTGTCGCTTCCCATCGGGGACCACCATCTTCGACCAAGGCCAGCCTGCCACGAACCTCTACATTTTAGTAGAGGGTGAAGTGGTAATCAGCTATAAGCCCTATGATGGCCCGCCCCTTACGGTAGCGCGCATTCAATCTGGTGGAGTATTTGGCTGGTCGACGGCGCTGGGTCGGAGTATGTACACGTCCAGCGCGCTGGCTTCCAGCGAGTGCAGCACGCTGTATGTTCCCGGCGCGGCGCTGCATGTCTTTTGCGAGCGCTATCCCGATACCGGCGCGCTGCTGCTCGAGCGGCTGGCCGGGGTGATTGCCGCGCGGCTTAACAATACCCATACAGAAATCCTTTCCATCCTTACGCGCGGGATGGATTTAAGCGATAATTGTAGCAGGAGGATGGAAACCCCATGACCGACAATACGACGACCAATTTTTCGGAAGAAGAGCGCATGCGCGCCCTGATTGAGCAGTTGGATGCCTATATTAATCATTTTCACGGTGGCAATGTGGAATTGGTCAGCTTTGACGGCAAGGTGTTGAAGGTGCACCTGGGTGGCGCCTGCCTGGGCTGCCCGCTTTCCCCAACCACGCTGCAGGGTTGGGTGGCCGGCACCGTGCGCCAGTTTTTCCCGCAGGTCGAAAAGATCGAATCGGTGTAATATTTGCGGAATTCTCATATGGAAACAAGAAGACGCGGCCCTGTGGGCCGCGTCTTCTTGTTTCCATGTAAGATACCTATTCCACGAACACTTCCACGTGCTCGCCGTCTTCCTCGTCGTACACATCCACCACCTGGCCCACTTCGCCCGAGCGGATGAAACTCATCAGCATGTCCATGTCCAGGCCTTCCACCTCCGGCGAAAACCGGGCGCCCATCTTCAGCCCCGCGCTGACCACGTTAATCGGCAGGCGCACGTTCACGCGCACCTTGCCGGTGTTGGTATCGGTGACGCGCACGCGCAACCATCTGGGGCCGCGCGGTGGGGCAGGCGGGGTGGGCGGTTCCGGGATTTCCGGGCGAACGTCCAGCGCCTCGATCAACTGGATCGCCTGTTCGGCCGAGATTTTGCCTTCCTGTACCATTTTTAAGATTCGTAACCGTTCTTCCGACGTGGACATGTACCTGTCTCCTTTACGTTTGCGCGCCAGCGAGAACTGCGTCGAAGGCGCGCAGCGTACAAGTTTAGCGCTGTATCATAAGCCGATTGTACCTTAAACCCGGCGCAGTCGGGTTAAACCCAACGCAGTCGGGTAAACCCAACGCAGTCGGGTAAACCCAATGCAGTCGGGTAAACCCAATGCAGTCGGGTTAAACCCGACGATCAGGCGCGTTGGAACCGGCGGCCGAGCGTTTTTCCCATTCCTTCACCGCCGCGCGGATGATGGCGCGCACGTTCTCATCCGGCACGCTGTCGATGCCCTCGTAGCGCTGGATGCCAACCCACACGATCACCCCGTGGCGCGGCTCTTCCGCCAGGCGCACGGCGCTGTTGGCCAGGTTGGTCTTGGCCAGCATCTCCTGCAGCACTTCGTCAATTTGCATCACGATGCTGCGCGGGGCGGCAGGGACCGCCGGCTGGGCTGCGACAACCGTCGCCGCGAGCGGGATCGCCTCGGCGGCCGGTTCAGGATCGAAGAACTGTTCGCGATTGAACGCTTTCTCAGGCTGGGGCGGCAGCTCGGCCCGCGTGGAAGAAATCTGCGGGGTCGGCTGAGCCGCGGCCGGCAGGCCGGTCCACGCCGAAAGCTCCTGCGCCGCGCTCTGCATGTCTTTGCGCTGGTCTTCGTTCAGCGAAAGCGCGCTGGAAAGGATGCGCCCCTCGCGTTCCACCAGCAACTTGCCACTGGCCGGGTCGCGCCATAAATTCGCGACCGGGGTATAGCGCCCCTTGGTTTCCGCCTGCGGCGAGCCTTCGCTCTTTTTCTGCCGGTTTTGCAACAGCAGCATCACCAGGACGCCGGTAAAAATACCGACGACCAGAACCAGCGCCAATGAGATCAACAGGAACACATTCGACATTTCACACCTCGCGTGGTTGGCAAATAGGGCAGTAGTGCGTGCCGCGCTGGCCGATCACCGTGCGCTCCACAGGGTGGCCGCACACCGGGCAGGGCGAGCCGGTACGTTGGTAGACGCGAAAGTTGTTTTGGAATTCCCCCCCGCGATAGACCCAGTCGAAGCTGGCGCCGTTGCGCCGGATGCCTTCCTGCAGCACGCCGCGGATCGCATCCAGCAGCCGCGCCGATTCAGCCTCGCTGAGCGTATGCGACAGCCGGGTGGGGTGCAGCCCAGCGGTGTGCAGGGCCTCGTCGGTGTAGATGTTGCCCAGCCCGGCAAGGAAGGTCTGGTCGAGCAGCAGGGGTTTGAGCAGCCGCTTGCGCTGGCGCAGCATCTGGTGGAACGCGTCTGGGGTCAGGGCCGGGTCGAATGGCTCTGGCCCAAGCCCACCGAGCACGTAGGCCGGGTCGCTCACCAGCCAGGCGCGCCCAAATTTGCGCGCGTCGCTGAACGACAGCCGGTGACCATCTTCAAAATACACTGCCAGGCGGTCGTACGGGCCGGGGGGCAGGGGCTGGCCGTCCGCGTCCAGCCCGGGTTCCACGCGCAGATCGCCGCTCATGCGCAGGTGGATCAGCAGCGCGTCGCGCGTAAAACGGATCACCAGAAACTTGCCGCGCCGCTCCACGCCCAGCACTTCCTGCCCGGCCAGCCGCAGTGCAAACTCCGCCGCCGGCGGGTCTGCCAGGGTGCGTTCCCAGGCCAGCGCAACCCCGGCCGCCACCCGCCCGGTCAGGGGTGGGCCTCCACGCCCGCCGTCGCGCAACGCGCGCGCAATGGTTTCGACTTCCGGCAGTTCAGGCATGATGGCAACTCATGGTTGGGTCTGGAAGCGGTCTACTCGTTGAACATCTCTCCCACGCTGCGGCCTTCGTTGGCGCGCAGAATCACTTCCCCAATCAACGATGAAATGCTGAGGATTCTCAGCCGGTCGCCGAACAGGGCGCGTTTTTCCTGCGGCACGGGGATGGTGTCGGTGGTGATAAATTCCTTCACCGGCAGCGCCGAAAGCCGCTGCGCGGCCGTGGCCGAAAAAACGGGATGCACGAAGGTCATGTACACGTCGCGCGCGCCGTATTCCTTCACCAGGCTGACCGCCTGCACCATCGACCCGCCCGTGTCCACTTCGTCATCCACGATGATCACGTCGCGGTCGGTCACGTCGCCGATCACGGTCAGCGCTTCGGCGCGCGAATCGTTGCCCAGCCGGCGTTTTTCGATGAACGCCATCGGCAGGTTGAGCAGGGCGGCGTAGTTGCGCGCCTTTTTGGCAAAGCCCAGGTCGGCGGTGACCACCACGGGCGAGTACATGTTGGATTTCACGCCCTTCAGGTAATCCGAGAGGATGTGAAACGCGCTGAGCACGTCGCCGGGGATCGAGAAGAACCCCTGGATCTGCCCGGCGTGCAGGTCGAGCGTGATGTAGCGGTCGGCGCCGGCCACCTCGATCATATCCGCCACCAGGCGCGCAGTGATCGGAACGCGCGGCTGGTCTTTTTTGTCGGAGCGCGCGTAGCACAGGTACGGCACCACCGCGGTGATGCGCGCCGCCGAATCCAGCCGCAGGGTCTGGATCATGATCAGCAGTTCCATCAGGTTGCGGTGCACCGGCGCCGAGGTGGTCTGCACCACGTAACAATCCTGCCCGCGCACGCTGCTGTGCAGCTTGATGAACAGGTTGTCGTTGGGGAAGGTAACCACGTCGCGTTCGCATAGGCGAATACCCAGGTACTGGGCGATTTTGCTGGCCAGTTCCGGGCACGCCGTACCGGCGTATAGCTTGATATCACCGTATTTCATGCGGTCGAGACGCGAATGGGTTGCAAGTGGCATGACAGCTCCCAGTTCTAAATTTTGCCATCCTCCCACTCAGAGCGCAGCACGGACATGATCAACACATCCTTGTACTCGCCATTTTTGTACACCCCCTGGCGCTCGCGCCCTTCGTGGACAAAACCGGCTTTCTCATACGAACGAATACCGCGAATATTATCCGCGTGAACCAGCAGACTGATACGGTTGAGGTTCAGCGTATTGAAGCCGAAACGCAGCAGCAGGCGCAGCGCGTCGCGGCCGTAGCCCTGGCCCCAAAACCGCTTTTCGCCGATGACGATGCCCACCTCGGCGCTGCGGTTGACCCACGAAAGCTGGTTGAAACCGCAGTCGCCGATTGGCAGCCACCCGTCGGGCGTGGAGATATCGATCATCAGCGGGTGCAGTTCGGGCGGGCGCTGGAGCATCTGGTCGTACCAGCGTTCCTCTTCGCCCAGCGTCATTGGGTACACAGCCTGGATCCACTGGGTGATCTCGTGGTCATTAAACCATCCGGCCAGCAGCGGAATCTCCGACCGTTCGATGGGGCGCAGGCGAATGCGGGAACCAACCAGCATGTTCATTACCCCCGGTTAGGGCTCCAGGCGGTTCGGGCCGCGGAACAGGTACACTGCTTCGCGGATGTTGTTCAGACCCAGCAGCACCACCAGCGTGCGCGAGAGGCCCAGCCCAAAGCCGCCGTGTGGCGGGCAGCCGTATTTGAAGAAATCCAGGTAGAACTGGATCGATTCCAGTCCCAGGCCTTTGCCCTGCGCCTGGCGCGCCAGCACGTCGTAGCGGTGCTCGCGCTGCGCCCCGGTGGCAATCTCCAGCCCGCCGGCGATCAGGTCAAAGCTCTTGGTGATCTCGGGCTGGTCTTCGTAGCGCATGTGGTAGAACGGGCGCACCGTAATCGGCCAGTCAGTCAGGAAGAAGAACTCGTGGTCGTGGTTGCGCTTGACCCAATCCGCCAGAGTGCGCTCGCCGCCCGGGTCGATGTCGCCCTTCTTGTCAGCCGGCAGGGTGTAGCCCTCTTCCTTGAGGATTTCCAGCGCCTGCTTCATGGTGATGCGCGGGAAGGGTACGCTGGGAACCACAATCTCCCGGCCAAACAGTTCCTGCACCGCTGCGCCGTGGCGGTCTTTGACCGCCTGCCAGGCGTACTGCAGCCAGCGTTCCTGGAAGGCCATCACGTCTTCGTGCGATTCGATCCACGACATCTCCATATCGATGCCGGTGAATTCGGTCATGTGGCGCGAGGTGAAGGACGGGTCGGCGCGGAACACCGGGCCGATTTCAAACACGCGGTCGAAGCCGGCGGCCATGCCCATCTGCTTGTAGAACTGCGGCGACTGCGCCAGGTAGGCCTTGCGCTCGAAGTAGGCCACTTCGAACAGTTCGGCGCCGCTTTCACTGGGGCTGCCCATCAGCTTGGGCGAGTGAATTTCCACGAAGCGGTTCTGCAGCCAGTACTCGCGCCAGGCCTGCTCCAGCGTGGTTTGCACCTGGAACAGCAGCGCGTTGACCGGGCGGCGCAGGTCAAGGAAACGCCAGTCCATGCGGAAGTCCAGCATGGGCAGCGTATCCGCCGAGGGGTCGAAGGGCAGGGGGGACGCGGCCAGCGCTTCGACCTTGAGCGTGGTGAGCTGCATTTCCAGCCCGCCCAGCTTGACGATCGGGTTGTCGATCACCAGACCGGTGAGCGTCAGGTTCGATTCCTGGGTCAGCCCTGAAATCGTGGCGGCCAGTTCCGGGTCGGCGGCTTTCTCCAGCACGACCTGTACCATGCCGGTCAGGTCCCGCACCACCAGGAACTGCATCTTCTTCTGGTCGCGCAGGGTCTGCAACCAGCCCTGCACGGTGACGGTTTCACCGATATGCTTGCGAAGATCTTCAATGTACACGCGTTCCATCTGCAACTTCTCCTTCTCCGGGGGTGTCTTGCAAATTGCCCGCCGCTGGGTTTCAGCCTTCGGGGTCGATCAACAAGCGTACGGCCTGGCTGGGTGAGAGCTCGCGCTCCAGCAGCCGGTCCATTACGCGGTCATACATCGCTTCAGATACGCGGCTGCGCCAGCGCTGCATCAGGCTGGCCTGCAGCAGGGCGGTCAGCTCGGCGCGCAGCCGGAAGCACTCGCGCTCGTGCCACAGCCCGGTTTCGCGCAGGTATGCGCCGTGGCGCAGGATGGCATCGGCCACTTCGGGCGCGCCTTTGGTTTGCGTGGCCACCGTCAGCATCACCGGCACCTGCCAGGTTGGCGTTTCCGCCGTCCGGCACGGGTCGCCTGGCGCCGGTTCCCACATCAACGGCGCGCGCCGCCGCGATGGGTCGGCCAGTTCGAGCATCGAGCGCAACGCGCGCTCGGTGTTCTCCACGCCCGGGTGGTCAGCTTTGTTGACCACCAGAATATCGGCGATCTCCAGAATGCCGGCCTTGATCGCCTGGATGTCGTCGCCCATGCCCGGCGCTTCGACCACCACCGTGGTGTGCGCCAGCCGGGCGATATCCACCTCGGACTGTCCCGCGCCCACGGTTTCGATCAAAATGATGTCATATCCGGCCGCATCGAGCACCTGGGCCATGGCGGCGGTGGTGCGCGCCAGCCCGCCCAGCGCCCCGCGTGAGGCCATCGAGCGCACGAAAATGCCCGGGTCGCCGGTCAGGTCGCGCATCCGCACCCGGTCGCCCAGCACCGCCCCGCCCGTGAACGGGCTGGACGGGTCGACCGCCACCACGCCCACGCGGCGCGGCGCGCTGCCGTTGTGTGGCTGGCGAAAGGCGCGCGCGAGCTGGTTGGTGAGCGAGGACTTGCCCGTCCCCGGCGCGCCGGTGATGCCCACCAGGTGGGCGCGGCCGCCGTGCGGGAACAGCGCGTCCAG
>CALDSL010000096.1 GCA_937920255.1 uncultured Anaerolineaceae bacterium
CGCCGGCGGCGATGGCCACCTGGCGCGCGTGCAGCCCCATGTGCCCGCGCTGGATACCTTCGGTGGCCAGCGCGCGCAGGGCAGCCATGTTCTGCGCCAGCCCCACCGAGATGATGATTTCGGCCAGTTGGGCGGCGGTCTGCACGCCCATCAGCTTGAGCGCGGCGCGCGCCGCGGGATGCACCCGCGTGGCGCCACCCACCGTTCCCACCGCCATCGGCATTTCCAGCGTGCCCACCAGGTTACCCTGCGCGTCGCGCGCCCAGCGGCTCAGGCTGGCGTAGCGCCCGCCGCGCGCGGCGTAGGCGTGCGCGCCGGCTTCGATCGCGCGCCAGTCGTTGCCGGTGGCGATCACCACGGCGTCCACGCCGTTCATAATTCCCTTGTTGTGAGTCGCGGCGCGGTACGGGTCGGCGGCGGCAAACGCCCAGGCGGCGATGATGCCGTCGCGTACCTGCTCGCCGGTGTACTCCTCAAACCCGAGCGCCCCAAGCGGCACCGTGCAGCGCGCCCGCGCCAGCCGCCGGTCGGCCAGGTTGGACAGGATGCGCAAATGCACCCGCCCGCCGCAGATCTGCTCCACGCGCGGCGACAGCCGTTCGGCCATGGTGTTGACCGCGTTGGCGCCCATCGCGTCACGCACGTCCACAATCAGGTGCACCACCAGGAACGGGCCAATGGGTGAATCTTCGATCAGGCGCACTTCCAGGTCGCGCGGCCCGCCGCCGAATTTGACCAGCACCGGGTCGACCTGCGCGGCTTCGTCCAGCAGCGCCTGGCGCTGCTCCAGCAGCTTGAAGCGCGCGCTGGCAGGGTCATCCAGGTCGAGCACCTGCATCTGCCCGATCATCTCCGGCGCGCTGGTGTGGGCGGTAAACCCGCCGCCCGCCGCGGCCAGCTTGGCCATGAAGGACGCGCCCGCCACCACCGACGGCTCTTCGATCGCCATCGGCACCAGCACCGCGCGCCCGTTGACGACGAAGTTCTGGGCGATCCCCAGCGGCAAACCAAACACGCCAGCCACGTTCTCGATCATGTGATCGGCCTGTTCCGGCAATAAACCACCCGCCCCGCTCAGGGCGGCGGTTTCTTCCGGCGTCAGCCCGGCCGTTTCGGCCAGGGCCTTCAACCGCTCTTCGATGGATAACTGATAAAATCGCACCCGGTCCTCCAGCGCACAGCAGAGTATCACCTGATTCTACAGGATTTCCGCCTGCCGGCACGAGGCTATATTACCCGCTGGCAACTGGCAAAACCTATCAATTCGTTTTGAATGGAAGTTTTTCACCCAACCGGAACTGGACCAGCACAAAAATCAGCGTGTTTACGGCGAGGATATACATGATAAACCCGCTGTTGGCAAAGGTGAATGTCGAAAGCGTCAGCAGCGTCAAAATCACGCCGACAACCGTCGATATCCACGGCCAGGCAATTTCCGTATCCGGGTATCGATAGGCTTTCACGATGGTGGGAATGGCTGCCAATCCATCCGCGACGATGCTAAAAAAGATAGCCACATTGCCCACCCTTGTGATCATCCACAAGGCCAATCCTACCAGAGATAGGATGCCGCATGCCAGGTCGAAGCGGGTCAGCTTCCATTCGGCTTGTTTGTTGACAAAAGATCCAATAAAAACCGTCAGGGGGAGAAACCCGGTGCTAAAGGTCATTAGGGCTTCCAGCCCAACCCCCTGTTTGATTTGCGCAAAGAAGGCGATCAATGGCGCGATCGACCATAACAAAAACGAGACGCGATTGGGCCTGACTCTGCCTTTCACGGTGTTGACCAGGTATACCACGGAGCCCGCGGCTCCGATCAGTGTTCCAATAATGATGAAGGCGTTGGGAAGCATTGGAAAATTATAACCCACTGGCAAAAGCCGATCGCGCTTTACGGGCCACGCAAAAAGATTTCACCGCGAAGAAGCGAAGAGCGCGAAGGAAACGCGAAGAAAATTTTAGAACGTTTTGCTTCGCGTTTCCTTCGCGTACTTCGCACCTTCGCGGTGCGATTTTGTGCGAGTTATCAAACAAGGAAAATAAGACTTCTCTCATAATAACCCTTCGCGTCCTGGGCAGCGCGGCGTTCCTGGTTATAATCAGGTACCAACCAATCAAATAAGGTCTATTTCCTCTTACTTGAAAGGGAACACAGCGCATGAAAAACAACCACCCGCGCATGCAGCGCGAATGGAAGACCATCCAGCACATGATCCGCATCTACTGCCGCGCGAAGCACCCCGGGCACAGCGGCCTGTGCCCCGAGTGCAGCACGCTACGCGAGTACGTCCACGCCCGGCTGGATCACTGCCCGTTTCAGGAAGAAAAATCGACCTGCGCTCACTGCACAGTGCACTGCTACAAGCCGGACATGCGCGAGCGCATCCGCGCGGTGATGCGCTATTCCGGCCCGTGGATGCTGCTCTACCACCCCTACCTGGCGCTCATGCACCTGCTGGTCGACGACCGCCGCCCCGCGCCCGTGCTCGAGAAGCGCAAGTAGGGAAGAGCAAAAAGCATCACGAATTGGACGAATACTGCGAATGGCACGAATAATTTTCCCGTATTATTCGTGAAATTCGTGACATTCGTTTCTATTCGTGATCTAAATTGATTACCATTGAAAATCACGAATAACAACGAATGTCACAATTTCACGAATAAAACTTAAAAATATTCGTTTTATTCGGCTAATTCGGATTATTCGTGATGCTTTTTTGCTCTTGTCCTACCCGGCCATAACCTTCCCGAGACCGACGCCTTCGCGGTTGAACTGCTCCACCGCCTGGTCGGAGAACGGGTGCTGGGTGATCGCCTGCAGCACGTCCAGCGGCAGGGTGATGTACTTTGCCCCCGCCGCCACCGAGGCGGCCGCCTCTTCGACCGACTTGATGCTGGCCGCCACCAGCTGGGTGCCGGTGCCCTCCAGCACGCGCGCGATGCTGCGCACCAGCCCAATCCCGTCGCCCATCAGCCGCGTGGCGCGGTTGACGTAGACGATGGCATAATCCGCGC
>CALDSL010000097.1 GCA_937920255.1 uncultured Anaerolineaceae bacterium
ACGAAGCGCCGCTGGCGCAGCGCATGCGCCCGCTTTCGCTGGACGAGTTTGTGGGGCAGGAGCATATCATCGGGCCGGGGAAGCCCCTGCGCCGCTCGATTGAAGCCGACCGGCTGTTCAGCTCGATCATATTCTTTGGGCCGCCGGGAACGGGCAAGACGACTCTGGCGCAACTGATCGCCAACCACACCCGCGCGCATTTTGAAAAACTGTCGGCTGTGCTGGCCGGCGTGGCCGAACTGCGTCGCGTGATTGAAGAATCCAAAGAACGCCGCCGTCTTCACCGCCAACGCACGATCCTGTTTGTGGATGAGGTCCACCGCTGGAATAAGGCGCAGCAAGACGCGCTGCTGCCACACGTGGAAACCGGGCTGATCACCCTGATCGGCGCGACGACCGAGAACCCGTACTTCGAGGTCATCCGCGCGCTGGTTTCGCGCTCGCGCATTTTCCAGCTCGAACCGCTCAACGAGGGGCAACTGGGCACGATCATCGACCGCGCCCTGAGCGACTCCGAGCGCGGATACGGCGGGCGCGCCATCCGCGTCGATGAGGATGCGCGCAAGCATCTGATCGACGTTTCTGGCGGCGATGCGCGCAACCTGCTCAACGCGCTGGAACTGGCGGTCGAAAGCACCTCCCCCGGCGAGGACGGTGTGATCCACGTTGACCTGGAGGTGGCGCAGGAGTCAATCCAGCGCCGCGCGATCCTGTACGACAAGGACGGCGACGCGCATTATGACACCATCTCGGCTTTCATCAAATCGGTGCGCGGCTCTGACCCCGACGCGGCGCTGTACTGGCTGGCAAAGATGATCGCCGCCGGCGAGGATCCACGCTTTATCCTGCGCCGCCTGATCATCCTGGCCGGTGAAGATATCGGGCTGGCTGACCCTATGGCGCTGGTGGTGGTCACCGCGGCGGCGCAGGCGTACGACTACATCGGTTTACCGGAAGGAATTTACCCCATCTCCGAGGCCACCATCTACCTGGCCACCGCGCCAAAATCCAACTCGGTGGGGGCATATTACAAGGCGCTGGAAAAAGTGCAACAGGAGGGCGCCGGTCCGGTTCCGACGCACTTAATGGACTCCAGCCGCGACGCCAAAGGGCTCGGCCACGGGCAGGGTTACCAGTACCCGCACAGCCACCCGGGCCACTTTACCGCGCAGCAGTACCTGCCCACGCCCCTGTTGGGCACCCACTTTTACCAGCCGTCCGATCAGGGATACGAGACGCAGATCGCCGGCCGCCTGGCGCGCTGGCGCGCGGAACAGGACCAGGCGCTGGGGGGGAAACAAGCAAAACCGGAGGAACATGACAACGATCCTGCTCATCCGACACGGGCAGAATAATTTTGTTGGTAAGCGGCTGGCAGGACGCCAGCCTGGCGTGCATTTGAACGATAAAGGCCGGGAACAGGCGCAAGCCGTAGCCGATTTTCTCAAAGAGGCGCCGGTCAAGGCGATTTACAGCAGCCCGCTGGAGCGCGCGGTGCAAACCGCCGAGCCGCTGGCGGCGCGCTGCAATCTGCCAATCCAGATCCACCCGGGTCTGATCGAAGTCGATTTCGGTGACTGGCAGGGCAAGACGATCAAGCAACTGCAGCGGCTCAAGCTGTGGAAAACCGTGCAGGACAGGCCAACCGAAATGCGCTTCCCGGGCGGCGAGGGTTTTGTCGACGCGCAGCAGCGGGTTGCCGCCGCGATCGAAGAAATCGCCGCGCAATATGAGGAAAAAGATCTGGTGGCATGTTTCTCACATTCCGACACCATCCGGCTGGCGGTGAGCCACTTTCTGTCCATGCCGCTGGACGCCTTTCAGCGCGTGGGGATCGACACCGCCTCGGTGACCACCCTGCACCTGCACAAGGATCGCGTATACATGGCCAATGTCAACTTCCTTCCCGGTTGGACGTGGCCCAAACCGGAAGAAGAAAAACCGCGCAAGAAGAAATCTGACCGTGTTTGAGCGATCGGTACTGCCCGAAGTGACGCCGCGCGAGCTGGCGGAGTGGATGCAAAGCCAACCGGAGCTGGTGATCCTGGACGTGCGCGAGCCGTTTGAGATCGGCCGGGCGCGGCTGGATGACGCGCGCGTGGTGTATGCCCCACTCAGCCGGCTGGCGGCTCAGCCCGACCCGCAGCTGCCACCCGAAGCGCGCAACACACGCGCCGTGATCGTGGTGATGTGCCACTTGGGGATGCGCAGCGCCCAGGTGACCTACTGGCTGCGGCAGATCGGCTGGGATCAGGTCTACAACCTGCGCGGCGGCATTGATGCCTACGCGCATGATGTTGACCCGACGATTGGGTTTTATTGACCCCTTACCCGTGCGCCATGCGCAGCACGGCTTGAAGCAGCACGTTGGCGCCGCGCAGCATATCCTCTTCGCGGGTGAATTCGCGCGGAGCGTGACTGGCGCCATCCACCGAAGGCACGAATACCATCCCCGCCGGGCAAATGCGCGCCATGCTCTGCGCGTCGTGGATGGCGAACGAGGCCAGCGAGGTGTGTCGCATCTGCATGTTCTCCGCCGCGGCGGCCAGCGCCATTTGCGACTGGGCTGCCATCTGCGCCGGGGCTTCGGTGTACAGGTGCTGGCTATCGATTTGCAGGTTGTAGCGGTTGGCCTGCCCGCGCGCGGTCTTCAGCAGCGCCATTTCCATCTCCCGCAGCTGGCGCGGACCCTGCGAGCGAAATTCCAGCGCAAGGCTCACGCGGCCGGGCACGATATTGGATGCGCCTGGGGCGAAATCCATGCGCCCCACGTTGACCACGCAGCCGGGAAAATCGGTGAGCACTTGCTCGCGCGCGGCCAGCAGGAAACCGCTGGCGCCCAGGCCGGCGTCCAGCCGGTCCGGCAGCGGCGTGGTGCCGGAATGATCCGCGCGGCCGATGAAGGCCAGCCGGTAGCCGCACAGGCCGGTGATCGCGGTGACGATGCCGATGGGTACGCCTGCCTGCTCCAACCGCTCGCCCTGCTCGATGTGCAATTCCAGGTAGCCGCTGACGCTGCCGGGCGGGCGGCGCGCTTCCACCAGCCGGTCGATATCCAGCCCGGCCGCTGCCAGGCGCTCTTCCAATACTGCCCGCCCGCAGGATGGGTTGCCCAGATCATCCGCGCTAAGGGCGCCGCTCAACGCGCGGCTGCCCAACAGCCCCACCAGCGTGCCTTCTTCATCGGTGAAGTTGATCACTTCCAGGTTGACCGGCAGGCGGATTTGTTGCTCCTGTATCACCCGCGCGACCTCCAGCGCCGCGACGATGCCCAGCGCGCCGTCGAAGCGCCCGCCGTTGGGCACCGAATCCAGGTGCGAGCCGATCAAAAAGGATGGCGCGCCATCGACCTCGCAGCGCAGTAGCCCGCTCTGGTTGCCCGCCGGATCCATGCGGTATTCCAACCCGGCTGCGCTGAACCGCGCGGCCAGCCATTCGCGCGCGCGCAGGTCGTTTTCGGTTAGCGCCGGACGGTGCACGCCGCCATCGCCCGTGGCGCCGATCTGGCTCAGGGCGGCAAAATCCAAGAAAAACCGCTCCGCGTTGACCCGCATGCGTTCCAGTTGTTTGTCCATGGTTTACCTGATCTGACCGGCTCGCCGGCCCTGCCCTCCATGATATCACCGATCGCGGTATGACAAATATATGGGATTTGTCGTATTCTGATGGGACAAATTGGACTATAAAAGGTTATCAACATGTGTGATAATCATGCTATCGTTCGAAAATATTGATAGGAACTGCTCATGGAAAAACATACCGGCCTGGTTTTCGATATTCGCAAACGCTCCGTGCACGACGGCCCTGGGGTGCGCACCACCGTGCTGCTCAAGGGCTGCGCGCTGAGCTGCGCCTGGTGCGTGAACCCCGAAGGCCAGAGCGCCGCGCAGGAGATCCTGTTCTACGGTGAACGCTGCACGCGCTGCGGGAAATGCATCGAGGTTTGCCAGGTCAACGCGGTGATCGAAGACAAGGGCGTTTACCTGACCGATCACCTGCACTGCACCATGTGCGGGCGCTGTATTGAGGTGTGTGAAAGCCAGGCGCGTGAAATTTCGGGACGCGAGATGACCAGCCAGGAAGTGATGGCGGTGATTTTGGAAGACCGGATGGTCTACTGTGACACCGGCGGCGGGGTCACCTTCTCGGGAGGCGAGCCGCTGACGCAGCGCGCATTTTTACTGGAAATGCTGCAGGAATGCCGCCACGAAGGCATCCACACGGCGCTGGATACCTGCGGGCTCGCCAGTTGGGAAGCGATCGACAGTGTGCGTGCGCTGGTCGATGTTTTTCTGTATGATGTCAAGTTGGTGGACGAGGCGGAGCACATCCGCTATACCGGCGTCACCAACCGCACAATCCTGCAAAACCTCGAGCTTCTGGCACAGCACGGCCACAATATCATCCTGCGTGTGCCGCTGATTCCGGGGTTCACTGACAGCGAAAGCAACCTGCGGAAGATCGGCGCGCTGGCGGCGCGGATGCCAGCCATCCAGCGCGTGGATCTGCTGCCGTTTAACGAGAGCACCGGGCGCAAGTGGGCGCACGTCGACCGGCCCTACATGGTGGATAAAAGCGCCCCCGCCGCGCCCGAGCACCAGCACTGGGCGGTGGATACGTTGAAGGATTTCCGGCTGGATATTCGCCTGGACGAATAGTTGGGTATTTTTGTTGTGTTCGGACAGCAAAGCTGCCCGAACACAACAAAAATACCCAGAGGACTATATTACCGCTACCTTGTTTTCAAAATACTTGACAACAGGGCAGATGGGATTACAATGGAACTGGGAGCGCTCCCAGGCTGTTTGGATCATCGTTCCCTTCCATCAACGCTATAATTTATCCATCCTTCATCACATCCTTGCAAAGCGGCTTATCAGGGGTTCGACGATGCCTTTAACTTTGGAAGATATTGCTAAGATCAGCGGTGTTTCACGATCGACGGTTTCACGCGTCATCAATGGAGATGTCAATGTCAGCGATCGCACCCGCGAAAAGGTACAGGAAATCATCCGGCGCTACGATTTCCAACCCAACCTCGCCGCGCGCGGTCTCGCCGCCGGCGTGACCAACGTCATCGGCCTGGTTATCCCCAGGGGCGTCAGCGCCATTTTTGCGGACCCGTTTTTCCCGCTCATCATCCAGGGGGTCACCTCAGCCTGTAACGCGATGGACTACTCGGTCATGCTGTGGCTGGCCGAACCAGAATACGAGCGCCGCACCATTCACAAAATTCTCTACAGCGGTCTGATCGATGGCGTGATCGTCACGTCCATGCTGCTGGAAGATCCAATCATCGAATCGATGGCGGCCAGCAAGCTGCCATTTATCACCATCGGGCGACACCCCACCAATGACCGCATCAGCTATGTGGACGTGGATAACCGCCAGGGCGCGCGCAATGCCGTCAACCACCTGCTGCGCGGCCACCGCCGCCGCATCGCCACCATCACCGGGCCGGGAAATATGATCGCAGGACAGGAGCGTGTGGAAGGCTATTACGAATGCCTGCGCGAGCGCAATATCCCCCGCGAGCCGGCGCTGGTGGCGGAAGGTGATTTCACCGACGCGGGCGGGTACTACGCCATGCTGCAACTGCTGACGGCCAAACCAGACGCGGTTTTTGTGGCCAGCGACAGCATGGCCTACGGCGCCATGCGCGCCATCCAGGAAGCCGGGCTGCGCATCCCGCACGATATCGCCGTGATCGGGTTCGACGATATTCCGCAGTCCGCGCACGTGAATCCGCCGCTGACCACCATCCGCCAGCCGATCCACCAGATCGGGGCGACCGCGGCTGAAACGCTAATTGACATGATCGCGCACCAAAACGACCAGCAGCGGCGGGTGATCCTGCCCACTGAACTGGTGATCCGCGCTTCAGCCTGAAGCTTGTATGATCAATACAGGAAGGCGAGAAACTCCTCGTTGGTCACGCCGGTGAAATACTGGCCAATATCAGCGCCTGCCAGCGCCTGCGATAGGTGCTGCGGGTCATAGCGCACGCCGGTGAGCAGCTCGCTCAGCCCGCTGACATCCTCGCGGCCAAAGAAATCGCCGTAGAAGGTGATGCTGCTTATAATTCCACGCTGGACGTTGATGCGCGCGTCCACCTCGCCGATGGGGAAACGGTGCGTTTTTTGCACGTTATATGCCGGCGAGTTGCCGTAGTTCCAATCCCATTGACGGTAGCGGTCGTCGGCCAACTGGCGGGCGGCAGCCCAATCTTCGGCCGTGAGCGGGTGCTGCTCAAAATCCTGCGCCCCGCCGAATAGCCCGCGCAGGATGCGCAGGCGGAATTCTTCGGTGGTCATTTTCTCGCTCAAATACTCGCTGATGTTGGCCACCCGGCTGCGCACCGATTTGATGCCCTTCGACTCGATCTTGCTCATTTTGACGTTGAGGGCTTCAGCCACCTGCGACAGGTCCGAGTCGAACAGCAGCGTGCCGTGACTGACCATGCGCTGCGCGGCGATATACTGCGCGTTGCCGGATATCTTGCGGCCCTCCACCAAAATGTCGTTGCGCCCGCCGACCTCGGCCGGTACGCCCATCTCGCGCAGCACGGCCACCACCGGCTCGGTGAATTTGCGGAAGTTGTGCACGTTCTCTTTGATGTTGGGCGTGATAAAGCTGAAATTCAGGTTGCCGAGGTCGTGATACACCGCCCCACCGCCAGAAAGCCGCCGCACCACGTGGATGCCGTGCTGGGTCACGTACGGCTGGTTGATCTCCTCGATCGTGTTCTGATTGCGCCCAATGATGATAGATGGCGCGTTGATGTAGAACAGCAGGATGTCATCCTGCGGGCGCACGTTGCGCATCAGGTATTCTTCCAGCGCCAGGTTGAGATGCGGGTCGTGATTCTGCTCGTTATCGATAAAGATCATGTCTGCTTCCTCGGGTAGGGTTGATTTGCGTGTCAATCCATTTTAGCAGATGCCGAGGGGGGATTGAAATATGTGCATAACATAAGCCGGTCGCTCTGTGCCTATGATGCAAAGATTCACAAACCTTAGTTGGTTTGCGATACCCGTTCCCTGGCGGGGGTACGGCACTGCCAGCAATTGGCATAGGCGTATACCCCTCACCTAACCTCTCCCCACTGGTTTTGTACATTTATTATCCCAGTGGTTTTGCGGGGAGAGGGATAAGCGATTTACCCTACCAACTGGATATACCGCTCCACGCGCTGGGCGATGACGTTGAGGCTGCCGGCCCAGAAGTCCTTCTGGCGGATGTCGATGCCAAAGCGGGCGGCCAGGTCGGCGGCGGTGCCTTCGCCGGTGGAGGCCAGCAGAGCCTGGTATTCGGGCACGAATGCGGCGCCGCGCTGCTGGTAGATGGCATACAGCCCCAACCCGAACAGCAGCCCAAAGGCATACGGGAAGTTGTAGAACGGCAGATCGACCGAGTAGTAATGCGGCTTCCAGGTCCACATATAGGGCTGCAGGTAGCGTTCGTCCAGGCCGGCGCCGTAGGCTTCCTTCTGCGCCCAGGTCATGATCTCGCACAGTTCGTCGGCCGAAAGCCCGGGCTTGGCGCGGCCGGCGAAGACCTCGCGCTCGAACAGGAAGCGCGAGTGGATATCCACGATTACCTGCGCATCGCCCATCAGACCGGGTTCCCAAATCCCCAGGG
>CALDSL010000098.1 GCA_937920255.1 uncultured Anaerolineaceae bacterium
TGACCCCCAGCCGCGGCGAGCGCAGGGCGCGCATGACCAGCCAGCCGAAGAAGACGGCGAGCGCGATCAGCAGAACGAATACGAGGATATTGACAATCACATTTCCCTCCTCTGGACGGGCGGATCGCCCGTGCGATTGAAAATAGACTAAAACGACCTACTTAGAATATATTAATCTCGATACGTCCGGGAATCGTTACGGAAAAAGCTGGTCGCACATTGTGGGCACGCGAAGTGAGTAGGGGCGGACCTACGTGTCCGCCCGCCAGAAGCATTTTCGTAAAGAGCATATGTAGGCCAAAGTCCTGCTTGCCGATCGATCTTTGTGTCTATCACGGCGTCAATTGGCAGTAGCCGCGGCGGGCGGACACGTAGGTCCGCCCCTACGATTGCAAATTGGCCTGTAACAGACGCACAACTTGATGAGTGGATGCGATATTACGTCACAATTAAGGCGCGGCTTTACAGTACACAACAGATTTTGCGTCTTTACGATGGCCGCGAAGGGTGTGGGGTCTTGCGAAGATGTGATTGGCAAAATACGCAGAGTCAAAAAAACACCGCTCTGGGCTGTTGGGCCTGAGCGGTGTTTCCCTCGGCAAGATCATCGCGGTCACCCCTGTTTGCAGTATTCGCTGCCTTGACCGTATGATCCCCGCCGTTTGGCCCGGTTTCCCCATGCGTTTTCGCAACCCGGACCAGGGTGAATTTTTTATTCAAAAAAGCGAACCAGCGCTTGCCGGTTTCGCTATTTGCTCCACGAAGACCAATTCTTCCAATGGAAGAAAAGCGACCAGATGTTGGTCTCCGTTTCATCGCATTACACAAACTATAACGAAAGGGTTTATAATTTGTTACAGAATTGTGATGAAAGTTCCAGCACGAATTTTCGTAACGGTGCTCTCCTTATGCAATTGTTTCTTCATATTGGAAAATCTATCTGTTCTGCTACTTTCTTTGTACCCCTGCTATTGTTATAATGGACGTTTGAACCAACCACTTGGGAGTAACGAGATCTGTAACAAATTTTGCAATGCTGCGTTCTTAAGGATGAGAGCATGCCTGATGGGCGTGACTTAGTGGATGCTGTATTAATACAGAAGGCACAGCAAGGTTCCACGGAAGCGTTCGGTACGTTATACGAACGTTACCATGCAACCATATTCCGCTTTGTCTGCCTCAGAATCAGCTCTCCGCAGGACGCAGAAGACCTCACGGATGATATCTTCCTGCGCGCGTGGAACAATGTGCATAAGTATGACGAACGTGGGATTCCATTCGCGGCCTACCTCTTTCAGATCGCCCGCAACGCGCTGATCGACCACTACCGCAAGAACCGCGCCACCATCACTTCCATTGAGGATCTCAACGTAGCCGCAATGGACCCGGAACCGGAGGATGCTGTTTCACATCGTTTGGAATTTCAGGAACTGCAACGGCGAATGGAATTCCTACCCGAAGATTACCAAACTGTGCTTAACCTGCGTTTTCTCAGCGGCCTGTCACCCGAAGAAACTGCCCGGATGATGAACCGCTCGGAAGGCGCCGTACGTGTGCTTCAATTCCGGGCACTCACCGCGTTGAAGCGATTGATGGTCAAAGGTGGTCTAGATGGTTGACACCGAACAGCGAACAGCTCTGATATTACAAACCTGCATCGAAGCGATTCAGACTGGGCAGGATACCCTTGAGGGTGTTCTCCGACGCTACCCCGAGCTTGAAGAGACCTTGCGACCACAGCTCGAAAACGCTTTGTGGCTGATGGATCGCAGTCACCTGGTCTCTCCCGACCCGGCATTGCTCCCGGCACGTCGCCAGCGCTTCGAAGCCCGCCTGCGCGCGCAGCAACGCGCCGCGCGCCCGTCCTTTAAGGACACCCTGCTCTCGGTCTTCCGGCTGCCGCCTGTGGCGCTGCGCGCGGCTTTCACCGCGCTGCTGGTGCTCATGCTGCTGGTGGGCACCGACCGCGTGGTTACCGCCACCGAAGGCTCGATCCCGGGCGAACCGGGCTACAACGTCAAACGCACGGTCGAGAGCATCTCTCTGGCCGTCGCGCCCGACCCGGGCCAGCGCATTGTGCTGCACCTGGAGTATTCCGAGCGCCGGTTGGACGAGGTGAACGTGCTGGTGGACCAGTCGCGCTTCAGCGACGCCACCCAGACCCTGGATGAGTTCGAGCAGCAGGTGCGTTCCGCGGTGGCTTCGCTTGACCGCGTGGCCGACCAGGACACAGTGCACAAAGAACTGCTGGCCATGACAATCCAGGACACGCTCACCGGCCATACGCGCAAGCTGGACGAGATCCTGCCCAAGATGCCGGCCGCCGGGAAACCCGCGGTGCAATCGGCTATGCTGGTCTCAAATGACGGCGTGGTGGTGGCTTCGACGGCAATCAAGCGGCTGATGACCCTGCAGACCCCGCAGCCCACCGGCATGTTCGCGGTGCCGACCCTGTTTGGGACGGAGACTTCGTTCTTCTTCCCCACCGCCACCGAAGAGGTCTTCAGCCTGCCGTACCTGACGCCGACCGAGGAGTTCAAGCAGATTTTCTCCTCCACCACGGCGCCCGAGGCGACCAGCGGGCCGGCCCAGCGCAATACCGCCGTTCCGACCCTGCCGTTCTTCAACGTGACCGCCACGCCCAGGCCGACGCTGCCGAGCGACGATCCGACGCCGATCCCGACCCTGCCGCCCGCGCCTTCGCGCACGCCGCAGCCCACGCCGACCGCGCCGACCAGTTCGCCCACGCCAGAGCCGACGCTTTCCAACGTGTACACGCCCACGCCGACGTCTCAGCCGACCGCGCTGCCGGTCAACGAATCGCCGGTGCCGCCGGCTAACGGCAACCAGCCCACGCCCCAGCCTCCGACGCCGGAGCCGTAATTTTCCCAGCCATACCCGGCCCGCAGTGACACCCACTGCGGGCTTTTTTGTTTGTTATAATCAACGCATTCCGCCATATACCGGGTCACCTATGACGGTTGCAGAAATCTGTAGGGTTGCGGTCGCTTTTCAGACCGCACCGCCAGCCCCGATGGTCAAAACGGTGCGGTTTGAGGAACAACCGCGCACTACAAACCTGACCAACGCTCTATTCGTGCCACACCGCTCTCCCGAAGGACGTTCCCGCAAGAACATCGGGACGATGCGGGACGGTGTGCGGGTCCGATTTTTTCGTTTACAATCATGTTAAATCCCTTTCCGCCAAAGCAGGATCCCTTATGACCGCCATCGAACAAACAGCCGCCGCTTCCGAGGACTTCCAAACCGAACCCGTGGTGACCATTGCCGTGGCGCACGGCGCCCACGACACCTACTTCTCCTTCCTGCCCACCATTCTGCCGGTGCTGATGGAGAAGCTTTCATTGAACACCGCTCAGGGTGGGGCGCTGGCGATTTTTTACCAGGGCATGGCGCTGGTACAGCCGCTGGTGGGCTATCTGGCCGACCGCGCCAACCTGCGCTCAATCATCATCATCGCGCCGGCGCTGAGCGGGGCGATGGTGTCGCTGGTGGGCGTGGCGCCCAGTTATGCGCTGGTGGCTTTCCTGCTGATGGTCGCCGGGTTGAGCAACGCCGGTTTGCACGCGCTGGCGCCGGCCCTGATCGCGCATCTTTCGGGGCGCAAAGTGGGACGGGGGATGAGCATCTTCATGGTGGGCGGCGAGCTGGGCTTTGCGCTGGGTCCGCTGGCGGTGGTTCCGGTGATCCAGAGCTATGGGCTGGGCGGCATGCCGGCGCTGATGGTGCTGGGGATGGTCGTCAGCGCGTACCTGTATGTGCGTCTGCGCCGCGCGCCGGACTGGCAGATGCCGGTCGCGCCGGCGGGCGGGCTTTCGATGCGCCAGGGGCTGGTGTTGATGCGCCCGGTGATGCTGCCGCTCTCCGGGCTGTTCTTCGTCAATTCGTTCCTGTACGTGCATCTGAGCACGTACCTGCCCACCTTCCTTACTGGCGAGGGCTCGACCCTGATGCTGGCGGGTGTGTCGTTCACCGTATTTCAACTGGCGGGCACGCTGGGCACGCTGGTGAGCGGGTGGATTTCGGACCGGTTCGGGCGGCAGTTTATTTTGCTGTTCTCGGCGGTGGCCACGCCGCTGTTCACGTTTGTGTTCCTGTTTGTGGGCGGTTGGTGGCAGATCCCGGCGCTGGCCGGGGCGGGGTTCGCCTCGTACTGCACCGCGCCCTCGCTGATGGCGATGGTGCAGGAGAATTATCCCAGGCAGCGCGCGATGGCCAACGGGATGTACATGATGCTGAACTTTGTGATCCGCTCGATCGTGATCCTGATTGTCGGCGCGCTGGCGGATTGGGTCGGGCTGCGCGCAGTGTTTACGGTAAGCACCTTCGCCGCCTTCCTGGCCGTGCCGTTTGTGCTCATGCTGCCGGGGGCGAAGGGGGAGGGGTTGTCGTAGGCGGAGGAGATTTTTCGGCGTGGTGGGACCTACCGCTTCTTTTCCAGAATCTCCTGCAGATCGTGGTACAGGGGTTTGAGGCGGTCGTAGAGTTTGAGATAGACCTTGGTGTACAGCTCGTCGTAGATCTCGTGGGCCTTGGGGTCGGGCTGGAAGGTGTCGCCCAGGTGGGTCATGGCGCTCACCGCGGCGGTGAAATCGTTGTGGATGCCCAGCCCCACGCTGGCGTCGATGGCCGCGCCCAGGCCGCTGGCTTCATATAAATGCGGCCGGGAGACGGGCAGCCCGAAGATATCGGCGGTGATTTGCATGGCCTTGAGGCTCTGGCTGCCGCCGCCGGCCACGCGCAACTGGCGGATGGGCGTGCGCGTGGCGCGCTGCATCCGCTCCGCGCCTTCGCGCAGGGCATAGCCCAGACCTTCGAGGATGGCGCGGTAGAAATGGCCGCGCGTGTGCACGTCGGCGAAACCGACCACGGCGCCTTTGGCCTCCGGACCGGGGATCTTCAACCCGGGCGACCAGTAGGGCTGGAGCACCAGACCGTGGCTGCCGGGCGGGATGTCTTTCACCAGGTCGTCGAACAGTTCTTCCGGCTCGACCCCCAGCAGGCGCGCCATGTTTTCCTCGCGCTCGCCGAACTCGTTTTTGAACCAGGTCACCATCCAGAAGCCGCGGTAGACCTGGATCTCCAGGCTGTAGGCGCCGGGGACGGCCGAGGGGTAGGGGGGAATGAGCGGGATGGCCTCGACGTAGCGGCGGTGGGTGGTGTTGATGGTGGCGGTGGTGCCGTAGCTGAGGCAGCCGGTGTCGGGCTCGATGCAGCCGGCGCCGATCACTTCGCAGGCCTTGTCGGCGGCGGCGGCGATCAGCGGCAGCCCGCGCGGGATACCGGTGGCCTCCGACGCTTCGGCGCTGATCTCGCCCAGCACGCCGGACGGCGGCACCAGTTCGGGCAACTTTTCCTTCTCGACCGGGACGGCCTGCCATTTCCAGTCCCACCACTTGGACCAGTGCAGGTTTTTATAATCGAAGGGGATGTAGGCCACCTGGCAGCCGACTGAATCGACGTACTTGCCCACCAGTTTGTGGGTCAGGTAGCCGGATAGCAGCAGGTATTTGTGGGTCTGCTTCCACAGATCGGGCTGGTGCTTACGCAGCCAGTTGGCTTCGGCCTCGGCTTGCAGGTAGGCCACCGTCTCGCTCATGCCCGAGAGCCGGAAGGCCAGCCCCCACGGCCCGCCAACCGGTTTGAGCCCCTGGGTGCGGCGCTGATCCAGCCACACGATGGCCGGGCGCAGCGGCTGGCCGTCCTTATCCAGGTTGATCACGGTGGAGCGCTGGGTGGTGAGCGCCACCCCGGCGATGGCCTCGCGGTCGACGCCTTCGATCTGCCACAGGCCCTGGCAGGCGGCGCACACCGCGTCCCAGAACACCTGCGGGTCCTGCTCGGCCAGGCCGGGCGCGGTGGAATAATACGGCTCGATCGGCACGCGGTGCCTGGCAAGCAGGTTGCCGGACGGGTCAAACAACAGGGCGCGCACAGACTGCGTGCCGTTATCGATGGCTAACATCAGGTCGCGGGGCATGGGAATATTGTATCACGTTCGGTTGTTCGCCCTGGCGCAGTGTATGGAGTAGAATGAAGAAAGAACGTACCTCCCACCAACTCCCCCCAAATGGCAAAAAACGCCATTTGGAGGGAGCGTACCCCCCTCCAGCTCCCCCCAAATGGCAAAAAACGCCATTTGGAGGGAGAGTTAAAGCCTCCCTCCATTTTCGGTTTTTGAAAATGGGGGGAGGTTGGAGGGGGGTGGAGTCTGGCACAGCCAACAAATTACCATTTAAGGAGCAAATATGGCTTTTGAACTGCCATCGGATACACATATTGGTTTGGTGTCGCTAACCGTCAGCGACCTGGAGCGTTCGACGCGCTTTTATAGCGAAGGGCTGGGGATGCGTCTGCTGGAACGCGAGGGCGGCACCGCTCACCTGGGCGCGGGCGAGCAGCCCTGGCTGGAACTGGTGGAGAAGCCCGGCGCGCGCAAGCCGCGCGGCACCACCGGGATGTACCATTTCGCCATCCTGTTCCCCAGCCGGGTGGAACTGGCGCAGGCCGTGCGCCGGCTGGCGCTGAACGGCGCGCCGTTCGAGGGCGCGTCGGATCACGGCGTGAGCGAGGCGATCTACCTGCACGATCCGGACGGCAACGGGATCGAGATCTACCACGACCGGCCGCGCGAAGAATGGCCGCGCGACGAGCAGGGCAGGCTGGAAATGGCCACCGACCCGCTGGACGTGGATAACCTGCTCGACGAGCTGGAAGGCCTGCCGGGGGAATGGCCGGGGATGGACGCGGCCACGCGGGTTGGGCATATTCACCTGCACGTGAATAACATCGCGCGCGCCGAGGTGTTTTACACCGGCATCCTGGGCCTCAACCTGATGCAGCGCTACGGCCCGACGGCGGCGTTTTTCTCCGCCGGGGGCTATCACCATCACGTGGGCATCAACATCTGGAACGGGGCCGGCGCGCCGACGCCGCCGGAAGGCAGCGCGGGATTGCGCTATTACGAGATCGCGATCCCCGACGCGGACGCCCGCGCCCAGGTGCGCGAGAACCTGCGCAAAAGCGGCGCGGCGGTGGAGGAACAGGAAGGCCAGGTTATCTTCCGTGACCCGGCTGGGAATCGGATCGTGATGCAGGTGTAGTGGGGGTGCAAGGCCAGGTTTGTGTCAAGAGATATAGGGTACGGTCGTTTTCCAGACCGCACCGTTTCTTCCATCATGCTGCGCACCCTTAGCGGCTGTTGGGTAGTCGTTCAGTGCCTGCCTATTCAACTGTCCAGTGGATCCAGTACCCGGCGGACAATCCAAGGAGGTTTATTGATTACCCCTGCCACGCTCGCTTTCCAATAACGACTTGATGCCGGATAAGCGTCTTTTCGCCATCCAAGAAAATAAAGCTCCAATGATTGGTTCAAAGAGCCTGAGCATTCCTCTTGGTAAAAGTCTCTGCTTTTGCACCACTTCCGTGATTTCTGGATGCGTGGTTTGGAAAAGGTATATCAACGCGCCCTCCATCCCCAGCGCAACGAACTTGTATGCCAATCGTTTGTTCGTTTCAAAGCCAATAACTTCCGTAAAGACTTTGCCAGTCACAAATGGCAAGATTTGCACAACTTCATAGTAGCGCGTACCAATACGCACAGGGCCAGGAGTGGTTTTATCAAAAACCGGAACAATTGAGCCTTTCCATCCACCGTATTGATCCACATCTCTGAAGAAGGCAAACACATCCTCCAGGGGTCGATTGATGGTGGTTTTGAACTCAAATTCCATTTTGGCCTCACTCATGCATCGCAGATCCACCTGATAATATTATACGACCATCGATACAGGGGCGGACTTGTAAGCCAGCCCCTGCAAGAACGATCAAACCATAAAACTCACCCCTCCAGCAGCGCCTGAGCCTGCTGCAACTGCGCCTGCACCGCTTCGGTCGCCGTGCCGCCGGTGACGCTGCGGCGCTGGACGGCGGCGGCGAAGTCGAACACGGCGGAGGCATCTTCTCCAAAAACGGCGCTGATGCCCCGCAGTTCAGCCAGGCTGAGCCCGTCCAGCGGCACGCCCTTCTCCTGCGCCAGCCGCACCGCCTTGCCCACCAGCCCGTGCGCCTCGCGGAAGGGCACGCCGCGCGCGACGAGATAGTCGGCCAGGTCGGTGGCCAGCATGGCCGGGTCGAGCGCGCGGCGCATGGCTTCGGGCCGCACGCGCAGCGACGCGAGCAGCCCGGCCATTACCGGCAGCATCAGCATGAGCGTGTCAAAGGTCTCGAACACCGGCTGCTTGTCCTCCTGCAAGTCCTTGTCGTAGGCCGAGGGCAGCCCCTTGAGCGCGGCCAGCAGCCCGGCCAGCCGCCCGATCAGCGCGCCGGCCTTGCCGCGCGTCAGTTCGAGCGTGTCGGGGTTTTTCTTCTGCGGCATCAGGCTGGAGCCGGTGGCGTAGGCGTCCGCGAGCTCGATAAAGCCGAACTCGGCGGTGGAGAACAGGATCAGCGCTTCGGACAGCCGCGAGAGGTGCACGCCCACCAGCGCGGCGGCGAACAGGAACTCGGCGGCAAAATCGCGGTCCGACACGGCGTCCAGACTGTTGGGCGCGACCGCGGCAAAACCCAATTCCGCGGCCAGGGCGGCGCGGTCGATGGGGAAAGGCGCGCCGGCCAGCGCGCCGGCGCCCAGCGGCAGCGCCGCCGTTCGGGCGCGCGCCTGAGCCAGCCGCTCGCGGTCGCGCTGCAGCGGCCAGAAATGCGACAGCCACCAGTGGCTGAGCAGCACGGGCTGCGCGCGCTGCATATGCGTATAGCCAGGAAGGATGATACCCATATCCGCTCGTGCGCGCTCGAGCAGGGCGGCCTGCGCCGCGCGCACCTGCTCCGCGCACGCATCCAGCGCCGAAAGCATCCACAACCGGAAATCAGTGGCCACCTGATCGTTTCTGCTGCGCCCGGTGTGCAGTTTTCCGCCAACCGGGCCGATCCGTTCTGTCAGGCGGCGTTCTACGGCGGTGTGGACGTCTTCATCGCTCTCGAGGAGGGCAAACGTGCCCGCCTGCACCTCCTCCAGCACCGCTTCCAGCCCGGAACAGATCAGATCGGCTTCGTGCTGCTCCAGCACGCCGGCCGCGGCCAGCGCTCGCGCCCAGGCGAGCGAGCCGCGGATATCGGCTTCGGCCAGCCGCCAGTCGAACCCAATCGAATTGTTATACTGCGCGGCGAGGGCATCCAGCCCGCCGGCAAAACGACCGCCCCATAGCTTCATGGTTTAATCCCGCTTGAACTTGGAATAATCCGGCTGGTCGAGGTGCGCGGGCAGCGCGCCTTCCGGCTGGTGCAGCACCAGGTCGCGCATGGCCTGCACCTTGAGTGGCAGCCCGTAGAGGGTGATAAAGCCCTCCGCGTCCGACTGGTCGTAGACCGAATCCTGGCCAAAGGTGGCGAAGTCTTCGCGGTACAGGCTGAACTCGCTCTTGCGCCCCACGGCGATGACGTTGCCCTTGTAGAGCTTGAACCGCACCGCGCCGGTGACGTACTGCTGGGTGGTTTGGAAGAACGCGTCCATCGCCTTGCGCAGGGTAGTGAACCACTGGCCGTTGTAGACCAGCTCGGCGTACCGCTGGGCCATCACATCTTTGTAATGCAGGGTTTCGCGGTCGAGCGTGATCGACTCCAGCTCGCTGTGCGCGGCCGTCAGAATCGTGCCGCCGGGGGTCTCGTACACGCCGTGCGACTTCATCCCCACCAGCCGGTTTTCCACCAGGTCGATGCGGCCGATGCCGTGCTTGCCGCCGATCTGGTTGAGCTTCTTGACCAGGTTAGCCGGGGAGAGCGGCTGGCCGTTGACCGCCACCGGGCAGCCCTGCACAAATTCGATCTCCACCAGCTCGGGCTGGTCGGGCGCGGCTTCAGGCGAGACCGAGAACTGGTACATCTCCTCATCCGGTTCCTGCCACGGATCTTCGAGGATGCCGCCCTCGTGCGACAGGTGCCACAGGTTGCCGTCACGGCTGTAGATCGACTTGAGCGAGGAGGTCACCGGGATGTTGTGCGCCGCGGCGTACTCGAGCGCGTCTTCGCGCGAGCGGATATCCCACTCGCGCCACGGAGCGATCACCTTGAGGCGCGGGTCGAGCGCCATGGCGGTCAGCTCGAAGCGCACCTGATCGTTGCCCTTGCCGGTGCAGCCGTGGGCGATGGCGTCCGCGCCTTCCTGCTGGGCCACCTGCACCAGCCGCGCGGCGATCAGCGGGCGGGCGATGGAGGTGCCCAGCAGGTACTTGCGCTCGTATATAGCGCCCGAACGCAGCATGGGGAACAGGTAATCGCTGGCGAACTCCTCCTGCAAATCTTCGATGATGATCTTGCTGGCGCCGGTGGCCGCGGCCTTGGCGGGCAGGGAGGAGAGATCATCGCCCTGGCCGACGTCGGCGGTGTAGCAGATGACCGCACAGCCGTAATGTTCTTTGAGCCAGGTGAGGATGACGGACGTGTCGAGGCCGCCGGAATAGGCGAGCACGACTTTTTTAACGCTGGGGTGAGACGCTTTCTTGGACATGGTTTCCTCCGGAACAAGATGATGGTTTTGGAAAACAAAAAAGCCCTCCGGGGTGGAGGGCTTTGGATACGCTTGCGGGTGCGTCAGGTGGAATCGGGGGATTCCGTCTTCACGCTCGCTTGCAGCCAAACCAGGCCGACCTTCCCAGATGGTTTGGGAAAGCCAGCGGTCGTCGCATGCGCAGCGCAGAAGATTGGGTCATTGGCGCAATGGTAGCATAGGAAAGTGCACGCGTCAATCCCCACCCGCGGCCGGGTTTTCCTCGGCGGGGGCGAGCCAGTAGTTGCCGCCGCCGCGCTCGCGCCGCAGGTAGCCGGTGTCGATCAGGTCGCGCCGCAGGCTGACGTAATCTTTGGCGTAGACGCCCTTGAGCACCTCGTTGACCTCGGCCTCGGTGTACATGCGGCCTTCCTCAAACAGGGTGGCCAGCCAGCGCAGGATGACGAGCGTCTTCTTGCGTTTGGAGGGCAGGGTTTTCAGCTTGCCGTCGAAGGTGTAATCGCGCAGCACCTGCTGGTCTTCCGCGCTCCAATCCAGTTCTTTAATCCATTCTTTGTCGTCCATTTTTCTTCCAATTTCTGGCATCTTTTCGATGCTCGCGAAGTTATCTTTGAAGCGTTGCAACATGCCCTCGTTGAGGGTGTAGTAGCGCGCGCTGCCGGCGGTGCGGATGTTGACCAGGTAGGCCTCGCGCAGCCGCGCCAGGTGGTGCGACACGGTCGGCTCGCCCAGCCCGATCGCCTCGGCCAGCTCGCCTACGCTCCACTCGCGCTGCGCCACCAGGCGAAGGATCTTCAGCCGGCTCTCATCCGCCAGAGCCTTCAATGTTTCCAGCAAGTAGCTGTCATAATCCTGTATCGATGTCATCGCACCTCCAGTTCGATCATTATCTAATT
>CALDSL010000099.1 GCA_937920255.1 uncultured Anaerolineaceae bacterium
GAGTCGAACCCACCGCGGCCCGCAACGCGACCCGCCACCGGTTTTGAAGACCGGGAAGCCCACCGGGACCTAACCACTCCCGCGGTTAAGGATACACCGCGCGGGTCGAATTTGCAAGGAAATGATCAACCAACTTAAAACTTGGGTAGTATTTTCGTCATATCCTGAGGTATGCCTGACCGGTAAAATTGATGAGAAAAATGTAGGGATTCACCCCTTGTATTTTGATGAGTTTGACGTATACTACCGGGCTGGAAGTTTATTTTGTCGCAAATTTGGAAAAGGAACCGATCGAAAATGGAAGATTTAGTGGCATTGCAGCCCGAAGAAGCAGAAGAAAGCGACAAGCCTCCCAGTAGTTCTCCGCGGCCGGCAACACCGTGGCGGGTGGCAGTTATCGCAAACGTGAAAGGTGAGACACCGCTACCGCTCGATGCACCAGCCGACGCCGGCGCGGAATTTGACCGCAGAGAAACAATCGACGCCTTAATGGCCGCGATTGCTTCCGATGGTCACGAAGTATTTTTCCTATCAGCAGACCCCAGTTTACCGTTTACGTTGAAAGATGTCCAACCCGACATCTGTTTTAACATTGCGGAAGGGATCATCGGCGACGGGCGCGAAGCCCAGGTGCCGGCCCTGCTGGAAATGCTGCACATTCCGTACACCGCCTCGCGCGTGCTCGCCAATGCGGTTGCGCTGGATAAGACCATGACCAAGCGCATCTGGCACAATATGGGACTTCCCACGGCGGCGTTTCAGGAATTTATTACCGGCCACGAGCAGCTCTCACCCGAATTGCGCTTCCCGATGTTTGTCAAGCCGTCTCGCGAAGGGACCGGCATGGGCATGGACGGCGGGGCTATCGTTCACAATGAGAACGAGCTGCGCTCGCGGGTCGCTTGGGTGATCGACAGCTACAAACAGCCGGCTCTGGTGGAAGAATATCTCACCGGCCGTGAATTTACCATCGGCGTGCTCGGGCGTCCCGATGCGCCGCTCTACACGCACCGCCCGGAGTTGTACGAAGCCAACGGCTTCCACCGCTTCCCGGTGCTCGAAATTGACAATTCCGTTTCAATTACACCTGGCGTGTACGGTCATATCGCAAAGACCCTGCACAATGGTGATAATGGGGTTCCAGGTTTCCTGTGCCCCGCCGATGTGGACGCAGAACTGGCCAATACGCTGCATACCCTGGCTATCCAGGCGCATATGGCGATTGGTTCGCTGGATGTGTCTCGAGTGGATTTCCGCATGGATTCCGACGGCCAACCCCGGCTGCTGGAGATCAACACACTGCCCGGGTTGACGCCCGATTTCAGTGATCTATGCGTGATCAGCAGGGCGGAAGGTATTACCTACCGCGAACTGGTCCTGGAAATCCTGTATCTGGGGGCATCCCGCTGGGGATTGATGCCGGCCAACGGCGCGCAGGCTTTCACCGCGCCGATCCAGGTCCCAGCCTATTCCGAACTGGCTCGCTAGAAACCGTATAGCGGTTTCGAACCAGTCAGTGGACTAGTAACGCCCCTGGCGCAAGCCAGGGGCGTTAATTGTTTAAGAACCGTTCACATCCCAAACACAAACGGAAACAAACTAAACAACAACGGCCGCGCAAGCAGGGTCAGCCAGCCACCCAGGATACCGATCAGCATGCCCGCCACCACATCGGATAGATAATGCACGCCGGTGGCGACGCGGGCAATCGAAACCAGCGGCGCCCAAAACACCAGCAGCAGGCCAAACCACAGCGGCCCAATTCCCAGCGCGACGATAGCCAGCAGAAAGGCGCGCGCAGCATGGCCGGACGGGAATGAATGCGGGTCGGTGTTGCGGTAGATGGCGCCCCATTCGCCCGGGGGCCGCTGGCGGCGCACCAAAAACTTGATGGCCAGCACGGCCACAGCCAGCGCCACCACACCTGCGGCCATCAGCGCGGCGCGGGTATGCCAGACGGAATCCCAGAAGATCAACCACACCAGAAACAGCCCGGCCAGCCAGAACCACGAGTCGCCGGAATGCGCCAGGAACACCATGCCCTGCCACAACCGGTGCTGGCCGGGTGGAAGCCGTAACTGCGCCGACAGATCGGCATCCAGCTTTACCAGTTCGCGCGCGCTCATCCCGCCAACGCCTGCGCTTTTGCCAGTTCAGTTGCTACCATTTGCAACTGGTTGGGTTTGTCGACATCCATGCCCATCTCGGCATACGGACTGAGCGCCGCCCGCGCGCGCAGACCCAACCGCTTGCCGATGGATACGGCGGCCTCATCCAGGTTCAACTGGCGCAGCAGCACCATGAACAGCGTGTCAAACCCCAGCAGAGATGCCTGCTTGATGGGGTTTTTCCGGCTATTGATAATGCGCTGCCACAGCGGGTTGTTATCGGCGGCCAGGCTGGCGCGGATGGTCATCATGTCGCCGCCGCAAACTTCCGCGTCTTTGAGACGCAGGTACGTGCGTTTTGAGCCGGGGAAGCGGGCTTCCATGGTGGCGCGGGAAATCACCGGGT
>CALDSL010000100.1 GCA_937920255.1 uncultured Anaerolineaceae bacterium
TCACGCGCAGCGTACCCCTTGCGGGGTAGGAACATCGGGACGATGCGGGACGGTGTGTGGGCACGCGCACATCGTCCCGATGTTCCTACCCCGCAAGGGGTACGCTCCCGCAGGAACATCGAGACGGTGCGGGACGATATCAGCTACATCGAAGGGGTACGGAATGGCGTGCACCTCTTTGTACAGCCCGCGCCCGTACATCTTGCCAGCTACATCGAAGGGGTACGGAATGGCGTGCACCCCGAATTATCATTTAAGCCTATTTTGGAAGCGAGAAATCGACGTCTTAATCCAACAATCTCGCCAGCCAGCCGGTGGGTTCGGGTTTTTGCGCGAACAGTCTCCCATCGACGCCGTTCAGCACCAGGGTATAACTCTTCCCGCCGACCTGATAGGCGATCACCCACACCGGTACCAGGAGAAATTGATACGACTCAATCTGCATTCCGGCTGAACTGAAACGCACCTCGCGGAACCGGCCTTCAATGCTGTTGGGGATGCGCTGTTTTTCGGTGTTAAACGCCATTTGGCGTGCTTCGAGCGAGGCATCGCTCATCGAAACCTGGTAGGTTTCCGCGGGCCAATCCGCCAGGTAATAGCGGTCGAACGCCGCCTGAGTAGAGAGATCAAATGACTGGAAAACCGCCTCAAGATCATCCGAATAGCGCCGGGTGGCGGGAACCAGCAGATCCTGCAACTGGACGATGCGGGCATCCTGTACGTCTTCCCACTTATCCTTTTCCACCAGCAGTTCATAGCGCAATTGAATCTGCCCGCCCATGTTGAATAGCCACACCGGCAAATATACGCCCTGCGGCCGCGCCACGCGCACCGGCGGCGGGAACTTTTGCTCCGTGAACCAGCTCCGCAATATCAGTTTGACCTGGGCTTCATTAACCCGAAACGGCAAAATGCCATCCGGCTGGACGGTTTCGGTGGTGGTCACCTGGGTCAATACATAGCTGGACTGGCAGTAGGGGCAGTTCTGGGTGAGATGGTGCGCCGGGAGAATGAGCGATGCGCCACAGCCCTTGCAGGTGATGGCGTGCACCGTCGTGGGCTTCAAGTGCCCGCGCGCGGTCGCCAACCCAATAATGAAGTCCGCGCCGTCGGATTCATCCGGTGCGTCGCGGTTGATGGTGAGCCGCTGCTGCGAGTCACAGTACTCGCAGGTCAATGACTGGCCGGATGGGGTAAAGGTCATTCGCCCGCCGCATTGAGGGCAGGTGAAGCGGTCAGCGCTGGCGGTCTGCTGGTTCCCGGCGCCAGGCGCCAGCCGGTTGGGGTCGATGATGTCGCTTTCTTTGAGCTTACCGTCCAGAATCGCCAGCTCGCGGCGCGCGCGGGCATCCCATAGGTCGTTGACAAGGATATCTTCCAGGTAGCGCCGTTTTTGCGCCGGGTCGGAGCACATCTTGCTGAGCCAGAACCAGGCTTCCTTGCGCTCTTCCATCGACGGCTCCAATCGCAGCAGCCATTCGAGATAGAAGATGGTCTCTTTTGCATCACCGCTCTTTGCCGCTGCGATGCCGCGAACCAGTAAATCGCGGGTGGTATCAGACATGATGAAATTCCCCTGCTGCGATGGTATCGATGACTTATTATGATCGAATTGCCGCAGGGTGGGTAGTTACAGTTATGAAAGGTGATCTAGCCTGGCTGGCTCTCGATGATATTCCCGTTCTTATCCACCGGAGGCACAATCACTTTCAGCGCTTTGGGCAGGATTTTCACCGATACGGGGCTATCGCCGATCAGTTCGCCATCGGCCTGGACGGCCTGGCAGGGTTCAGCCACGATCTCAATCTCGCGGCCTTTGTAATGCGGCATGGTTTCCTGGTTTTCGTTGCCGCCGATGACGCTGGCAGCCAGCGAAAACAGGTTCACCAGACCGGCTTTGCGGATGATGAAAATATCCAGCAGGCCGTCGCTCATATCGACATCTGGCGCGAGCGACAGGTTGGCCACGCCCAGGTCACCCACATTGGCCACCACGCAGCTCAAGCCTTCGGTTTCAATGGTTTCGCCGTCAATTTTCAGGTGGTAGCGAACGATGTCCGGTTCGACCAGCGCCTGTACGGTCGAAATGACGTAGGCAAAGATGCCGTACTTGTCTTTTGCTTCGCGGTCGGCGGCCTGGGTGACGGTCGCCTCCAACCCGACGCCGAGGCGTTCCAGGAAGAATTTGTCGCCCACCATGCCAGCATCCACATGTCGGATGGTATGTTCATCCGCAACCAGCAGCGCGGCGGCTTCCTCGGCGGCGCGCGGAATATTCAGGGCCAGCGAGATTACGTTGCCGGTGCCGCCCGGGATGATGCCCAGCGGAACATCCGCGCCGACCATGCCCGCAGCGACTTCCATGATCGAACCGTCCCCGCCGTAAACCACGACCATATCCACCCCGTCGTTGACGGCTTCTTTTGCAAGGCGGGTGGCGTCTCCGGCCTGGTGGGTGATGCGCACGTCCCACTCGTAGCCCGCGTCGCGGAATATTTTGTTAAATACCTTCAG
>CALDSL010000101.1 GCA_937920255.1 uncultured Anaerolineaceae bacterium
CGGTGCGCCAGCGAGACCTCGCCGGGGTGCGGCCAGTTGCCGCCGCCCACCAGCCCGGCGTGCGAGATGGTGTGGTGCGGGGCGCGGAAGGGGCGCGTGCGCACCAGCGGCACGCCCGCCGGAAGCTGGTCGGCCACTGAGTAGATGCGGGTCACGTCCAGCGCCTCGTCGATGGCCATGCGCGGCAGGATGGCCGGCATGGCGCGCGCCAGCAGGGTCTTCCCCGCGCCGGGCGGGCCGGACATGAGCATGTTGTGCGCCCCGGCAGCCGCAACTTCCATGGCGCGCTTAACGTGCTCTTGGCCCTTGATGTCGCGGAAGTCGGTGATCACCTGCATGGCTTCGCCCTCATCCACCGCCACGGGCGGGTGGGGGGCGATGCGCCGGCCGCCCGAGAGGTGCGCGGCCAGGTCGGCCAGCGAGCTGACCGGGATCACTTCCAGGTCGGGCACCAGCGCGGCTTCGGCCGCGTCGATTTCCGGGGTGATGATCGTCCGGAATCCTTCGCGGCGGGCGACGGCGGCCATGGGCAGCACCCCGCGCACGTGGCGCACCGAGCCATCCAGCGACAGTTCTCCGATGACCATCGTCTTTTCCAGCCGCGCCGGGTCGATTTGCCCGGTGGCGACCAGCACGCCCAGCGCGATGGGCAGGTCGTAAGCCGGTCCTTCTTTGCGCACCGAGGCCGGGGCAAGGTTGACGGTGATGGTTTTGCGCGGGAAAAACATCCCCGCGTTTTTGATGGCCGAATGGACGCGTTCGCGGCTTTCTTGCACGGCGGCGTCGGGCAGCCCGACGATGATGGTCTTGGGCAGGCCGGAGTTGGTGTCAACCTCGACCTGAACGACGACCCCCTCTAACCCGATGACGGCGCAGGAATGGATGCAGGCTAGCATGATGGTTCCGTTTTGAAATGTGGGATGATCGTGCAGTGTGTCTTTATTATAGCGAAACTTTGTTACAATTCGAGAACAGCAAACATTCTCGATGGAAAATACCATGCCAACCACCCGTCTCCGCCTGTCCCCATTGGATCTGCCGGTCGCGCTGTTTTTGATCAGCGCGGCGCTGGCGGTCGTCCCGGCCTATGACCGCAGCACAGCCTGGGCGCCGCTGGCATGGTTGCTGGCGGGTGGGGTGGTGTATCTGCTGGTGTCGCGGTTGGGGCGCGGCGCCGGCGCGGACATGCGCATAGCCATTGGGGTAAGCATGTTGGGAGCGCTGCTGGCGCTGTACTTCATCACCCAATACCCGCATTATCCCGGGCTGGATAAGGTGGCAGTCATCTCGTCCATTCTGGATCTGATCGGCCGGGTGACGCCTAACCTGGCGTTTTGGGCGCCGGTGGCCAACAGCGTGGCCACCGCGCTGGAGGGGCTGTTGTTCCTGGCAGTAGGGGCGGGGTTTGCCGCGCAGCGGCGTGGACTGCGCTGGCTGTTGTGGGTCTGCGCGGCGTTTATGGCTGCGGCGCTGCTGTTATCTTCCTCGCGTGGCGCGTGGCTGGCGGCGGGGTTGGCCGGGCTGCTGTGGGCGGCGCTCTATTTCCGCCCGGCGCGCTGGCTGGGGCTGGCCGTGCTGGCCGGCGCGGTGATCTTGCTGGCGCTGGTGGTATTCAGCCAGGATGTGCAGATTCTCGACCGTATCCCGGTCGTCAACCGCACCGTCGCGCCGCTGTTCATCCGCCCCGACCGGCTGGACGTGTACCGCGGCAGCCTGCAACTGATCGGCGACGTGCCGCTGACCGGCGTGGGCCTGGGCGGCCAGTTTGCCATGCATTACTCGCGTTATGTGCTCATGATCCAGGTGCCGTTTTTGGAATACTCGCACAACCTGTACCTGGAAGTGTGGCTGCAGCAGGGCATTTTGGGTCTCGCGGCCTGGATCTGGCTGCTGGCGGCGGTGGGGTACGCCGGATGGCGCATGTTGCGCGCCGGGCGCGATCCGCTGCTGGAAGGCGCGCTAGTTGGCCTGGCGGCGACCTACCTGCACGGTCTGACCGATGCGCGCCAGTACAGTGACTGGTGGTGCTGGCTGCCGTTCTTCCTGCTGGCCGGCCTGACCGCGTCGGCGTTCTTGCGCGCCAGGCTGCCTTCGACCTGGAGGCAGGATCTGGCCCCGACCGCGGTGATGGGACTGGCGCTGCTGGCAATCAGCGTCACGCTGCCCTCGCTGCCGGCTGTGTGGCGCGCCAACCTGGGCTGTTTACAGCAGGGCCAGGCCGATCTCAGCACGACATTAAGGAATGAAGAACGCGCCGCGCTGCGCGAGAAGGCCATGAGCAACTTCCAGCGCGCGGTGGCGCTTTCACCGGGTGAGCGGACGCCCAACCTGCGATTGGGGTCGATGCTGATTGAAGACGGTCAGTTCGCTGAAGCGCTGCCGTACCTTGCGTCGGCGGCGGCCAGCGCGCCGCAGAACGCCACAGTGGCCAAGGCGCTCGGCCTGGGGTACGTCTGGAACGGTGAGATCGACCGCGCGGCCGAAATGCTGGCGCCGCTGCCGGGGATGGTGAACGAGCTCAACACCTGGGGCTGGTGGCGCGCTTCGGAGGGGCAAGCGGCGCTGGCGCGCTACGCCTACCAAACCTCGCTGCGCATAAAACCCGATCAACCTGAAGTGCAGGAGCTGCTGGATACGCTGCCGAAATAAGCCGGCCGCGCTGCGCAGGCGCACCCTGGCCCCGTGTAGGGGCGAAGCATCTGGTAGAATGTCGGCCGAGGAAAGGACTCGAAATTCCTCCAGATGCTTCGCCCACACCCACAACCGTGGATCGTTTCATCCGCTTAAAATGTTTCCGTGCCACCCCGGGTGTAGCGGGTAGGGTGTGGTCGTTTTCCAGACTTCGCCCCTACACGGGTGCATTCATTTTGTAGAACGTAGAATGATTTTTTGCACAGGCACTTGATATCTGATAAATAAGCTCTAGAATATCAATATCGTTGTAACAACCATTTCCTTCATAAATTCAGTGTGGTCACGGCAGGTGGGGTATGGGCAGGTATGTTTTGCCAGTTGCGTTCGCGATCCTCGCGATGTTTGTGTTATCGGCTTGCCAGGCCTCCGCGCCCCCCACGCCGACGCCCATCACCGTGGAAGATGTGGTGGCTACCATGATCGCCCAATCCACCGCCACGGCCGTCCCGCCGCCGGTCTCCACTCAGGCCGCGCAGCCGACACCGACGCCGGCCCTGCCCACGCTGGAGGTCAAGAGCACCGCTCTTCCCACCGCCGAGCCAGTGGTTGAGGCTTCGTCCAACTGCGTGGCGGAGGCCAGGTTTGTGGAAGACGTGACCGTGCCAGACCTGGAAAAGATCGAGCCCGGCAAGACGTTTGTCAAGACCTGGCGCTTGCTCAACACCGGCACCTGCCCATGGAATGGCGATTTTCAGCTCGTGTTCCAGGCTGGCGAACCGTTGGGCACGGAAACCACCGTGCCGCTGCCGGTGGTACAGCCGCAGTCGACCGTGGATGTGAGCGTCAATATGACCGCGCCGGCCACCGGTGGGGTGTATACCAGCTTCTGGCGCATCGTGAATGGACAAGGGGCTACAGTCGGCCTGCGCGGCGCGGATAATCCGCGCATCTGGGTCACCATCCAGGTGCCGATGCGGGTAGCCGCCGCGCCTGTGGATGATGTGCCGGTCACCGGGCCGGGTAATCAGCCGGCCAGCGCTCCCGCCAACCCACCCGCTACCTCTCCCGTGGCAAGCCCGCCCCAGGTAAAACTGCCGCCTGCCTGCCAGTCGGTGGTTGATGCAGCCTACACCCAGCGCCTGATCAGCTTGATGAACGCCGAGCGCACTAACCGCGGGCTGCCGCCGCTGCGCGTCAGCGAGCAGTTAACCCTGGCCGCGCTGGATCACACGCTGGATATGACCTGCAATAACTTTGTCGAGCACTACGGCACCGATGGTTCCACCTGGTTCAACCGCATCCAGGCGCGCGGCTACCAGTACGGTGCGGCCTATGAAAATGTGGCGGCTGGCAACCCGGCCGTGGGCGGGACGCCCGAATGGGTGGTGCAGATCCTGTGGATGAACAGCCAGGTGCATCGCGAGAATATTCTTAATCCAACCGTAACTGAATTTGGCGTGGCGTTTATGACCAACCCTTCGGCAAAGTTTGTGGGCTATACCACGGTGAACTTCGCTTCAAAACCATAGCACCTTGCATTTTTGGTAGCGAAATACTATTATAGAACTATGCTGGTGCGCGCTGCTCGGCAGCGCGCACACTCTATCCGCTGCAACCGGCAAGTGAAATATCCGTATGGGGGCGTATTTATTGAGCATGCTGACCGTACATCTCGCCTGCTGCCTTCCGGGTGCAAAACGATCATTTTTCGCAGCCTGCCTGTACCGGTAAGGCATTTTTGCTTTCAACCTGTTTCAATCGATATCTACAGCGAAAAAGGAGGGAAACTGACGATGGTAGCGAAAAAGCGTCTGCACGTATTGTTTTCAGCGCTGGTCATTGTCGCGATGTTGTTGGCCATGCAGCCGGCACGCCCCGCGCAGGCTGATCCTTCGATCTGGCTGGTGCGCGGATCCTTTAATGGGTGGGCGGGCGATGAAGCCCCCCTCTACGACGACGGTACGCACGGCGACGTCACCGCCGGGGATAATATCTTCACTGCGGCGATCGTCATTCCCACCGCCGGGCGGCATGAATTCAAGGTGACCACCGCGGATTGGGGCACCAGCTTTCCGGCGTCTAATAGCTGGCTGGTGACCCAGACCGACAATCAGGTTGTCACCATCTTCTTTGACGCGAATCGATATGAAGACGGCTGGCTGCCGGCCACCAACCGCATCGGCGTGCTGGATAGCACCACCTCCTGGACCGCGGTGGGCAACTGGCAGGGCTGGAATAACGCCAATCCTGATACCGGCATGGCGGATGCCGGCGACGGCACCTACCGCCTGACCTATGCCATCCCCGCCCCTGGGACGTACGAATACAAAGCCGTCGCCACCGGAAGCTGGGACGCGGTCGGGTCGGATGGCCGCAACATTAACGCCGGTACGCTGCTGTTTACTACCGTCGAGGCCGGCCAGCACGCGACCTTTTTCGTCAACCCCTCCAACGGCGCGGTCTATGTGGAACTGGAAGAAGTGCAGCCCGTGCCCAAGCCGGATGACAACATCTGGTGGGACGGCCTGGGGCACAACTCGCGCGACACACTCTACCGCGTCCCGCAAGGCGCGGTGACGGCGGGGGTTCCGGTGCTGCTGCGCTTCCGCACCTATCACAACGATGTCACTGGCGTGACCCTGCGCGTGTGGAACACCACCGCCGGGGCGCAGAGCCTCTACCCCATGCAGCTCGTGGCCACCACCGACGAAAAACCCTATGGGTACGATTACTGGCAGGCGGAAATTCCCGCGCAGGACGTGCCGACCATCCTGTGGTACCGATTTATTGTGCGCGATGGCTCCAAAGAAGCATACTATGAAGATGACGACCTGTTTGATGGAAGCTGGGGCCGGACGTATGACGTTTCGCCGGATTATTCCTGGCAGATCGTCGTCTATGACCCTAATTTCCAGACCCCCGACTGGATGAAGAACGCGGTGGTGTACCAGATCTTCCCCGACCGCTTCTTTAATGCCAACAAGGGCAACGATCCCAAAGCCAACCGCGACGGCACGGTGTACGACCAGCCGATCGTCACCAAAACGTGGAACGAACTGCCCGAAGGCTTCTGTCGCGGCTACCAGTTCCTCGACGAACCCTGTGAGGAAGCGCCAATGGGGCGCGACTTCTACGGCGGCGATCTGATGGGCGTGCTCGCAAAACTGGGCTATCTGAAGAGCCTGGGCGTCACCGCCATCTACTTCAACCCCATTTTTGAGGCCCCCTCGAACCACAAATACGATACCAGCAATTACCTGCAGATCGACAACAACCTGGGCAACACAGCGCAGTTTGTGCTGCTGGCCGAAGGCGCCAGGCGCCTGGGCATCCGCCTGATTTTGGACGGCGTGTTCAACCACACCTCCTCCGACAGCATCTACTTCGACAAGTATTCGAAGTACCGCAGCGTAGGGGCATACGAAAGCCAGGATTCCAAGTATTACACCTGGTACACCTTCAGCTACTGGCCCGAACAGTACAACTCCTGGTGGGGCTTTGATACGCTGCCGGTGCTGACCGAAACAGACGAGGTCAAAGAGTTCATCTACAATTCCCCTTACAGCGTGGCGCGTTCGTGGATCAAGCTGGGCTCTTCCGGCTGGCGTTTGGATGTGGCACCGGATAAGAGCCACCAGTGGTGGGAAGAGTTCCGCCCGCAGGTGAAATCCGCCGATAAAAACGCGGTCATCATCGGCGAAATCTGGGATGATGCCAGCGAATGGATGCTGGGCGACGAACTGGACAGCACCATGAACTACCGCTTCCGCCGCGCGCTGCTCGGTTTCCTGGTGGGTGGGATCAACGACCCCAACCAGGGCGACGTGCGCGGGCTGAACCCCGACCAGTTTGACAGTGTGCTCCAGTCCATCGAAGAAGACTACCCCGAAATGGCGCTGGAAGCCAGCATGAACCTGGTGGGAAGCCACGACACGCAGCGAATCCTGTGGGCGCTGACCCCTGGCGAGCGCAACCGGGAAGATCGCGAATTCAATGCGGCCAACGTGGCGGTGGGCAAGGATCGGCTCAAGCTGCTGGCGATCATGCAGATGACCATGCCCGGCGCGCCGACCATCTACTACGGCGACGAAGTCGGCCTGACGGGCGACACCGACCCGGACGACCGCCGCGCGTTCCCGTGGAACAACATGGATACCAGCCTGCTGGCGCACTACAAGAAGCTCATCGCGGTGCGCAACGCGCATTCGTTCCTGCGCACGGGCAGCTTTGACCGCCTGTACACGCACAATGACAACGGCACGTATGCCTACGGCCGCAAAGACGCCAACGGCGCGGCCGTGGTGGCGGTGAACAACAGTGGCAGCGCGCACGAACTGGTCATTCCGGTGGCCGGCTACCTGCCCAACGGCGCCGCGCTAACCGACAAGCTAAACGGCGGGAAATATACCGTCATGGACGGCACGATCACAATCACAATCAAGGCCATGTGGGGCGCTGTGCTGGTGGTCAACACCGGCGCGGATCTGACCCCGCCGCCCGCTCCCACCGGCTTAACTGCCGAGGGCGTGGACGGCCAGGTGCAACTCACCTGGAACGCGGTTTCTGGCGCGGCCGGCTATCGTGTCTATCGCAGCCCGGTGACCGGCGGTGGCTACACCGCGCTGTTTGATGCTCCGCTGGCGGGCACCAGCTACACCGATACGGATGTGGTCAACGGCCGCACCTACTACTACGTGGTCACCGCGCTGGACGCGGTGGGCAACGAGAGCAGTTGGTCGAACGAAGCTGAAGGATTGCCGCATGCCATTATCGGCTGGGCCAACCTGCAGTGGCCGCCCACGCTGACCACTACAATCTCCGCGGTAAACCCAACCGATAACATCTACGGCCAGGTGTGGATCGACGGCCTTACCTCGCAGCCCGGCGTAACCCCCGGCCTGATGGCACAGGTGGGCTACGGCCCGGAAGGCACCGACCCGGCCGGTAGCGGCTGGTTGTGGGTGAATGCAGCCTTCAACGTTGACGCGGGCAACAACGATGAATTCGTGGCCAGCCTGCTGCCGCAGGAAGTCGGCGTGTTCGACTACATTTACCGCTACAGCACCACCGGCGGGCGCGACTGGCTGTACGCCGATCTCAACGGCCCGGTGCCGGCCGGCCAGCTTCCCGCCAACCCGGGCAAGATGACCGTGCTGGCCTCTGCGGATACGACCGCGCCCTCCGTGCCGGCCAATCTGCGCGTTACCACCGCCTCCAGCAGCTTTATCGGCCTGGCATGGGACGCGAGCAGCGACGCGGAAACGGCGGTGTACCGCTATGAAATCCTGCGCTCCGAGACCGCCGGCGGCCCGTATGCTCAGGTCGGCGCGGTGAACGCGCCTGCCACCGAGTTTACCGATTGGACCGTGACCACCAACGCGACCTACTACTACGTGGTGCGCGCCGTGGACGAGGCTTTCAACCGCTCCGAGTTCTCGGGCGAGCTGGCCGCCACTGCCTCCCCGCGTGCGGTGGATGTGACCTTCACCGTCACCGTGCCGGACAGCACCGACGCCACCGGGCGCTCGGTGTACATCGCCGGGAACTTCCAGGGCTGGGACCCGGGCGGCACTCCCATGACCCGCGTGGACGCGACTCACTGGACGATCACCCTCTCGCTCAGCGAGGGTTACACCATGGAGTACAAGTACGCGTTGGGCTCGTGGGACTACGTGGAGAAAGACAATGCCTGCGGTGAGATCAGCAACCGCCGGCTGACGATCCTCCACGGCGCGGACGGAACCATGGCCGCATCCGATACGGTTGAAGCCTGGCGTAATGTGTTGCCTTGCGGCAACTGACACAAACGTTTAATCCACAATCCAAACAGGCTGCTGGCCGGGGTTAACTCCCGGCCAGCATTTTTTTATGTACCGATTGCGTTACACCGTTGTGAAAAATTTGTAAAGCGGTATCAGGCCTGACCTTACAGTTCTGCAAGGTCACGCGGACAAAAATGCTGTATTTTTGATATACAATGCCGCACATGCCCCAAGCGGCGGGCAAACTTTTACCCGTATGTGTTCCTCAATTTCAAGTGTCGTCAATGCCTACAGACTTGTAGGGTACGTGGTGGCGCCGCGAAACCTTAACGTTGAAAGGAAAAACCATGAAACCTGAGAAGTCCAGTTTATTGCGCCGGTTGGCAGCCTATCTCCTCCTGGCCAGCCTGAGTATCTCGATGTTGTCTTTTCACCCCGGCCCCGCGCGGGTTCAAACCAACACTCCTGCCCGGCAGGAGCCGCAGGAGACCACCCCGGCCGTCTGGTCGCTCGATTTTGAGCTGGCCCCTTCCAGCGCGCAGGTGCAGGCATTGGGCGGCCCTGAACAGGCCCGCGCCCAGGTGCAGGATATGCTGGCCTCCAAAGAGTTAGGCCGCTACAACGCCACCTACGCGGTAGAGACCGGCGGCGACGGCAGTTTTCATGTTGTTCTGACCGGCTCAGGCTCGGTGCAGGATCTGCGCAGCTTGCTGTATGCTGAGATTGCCCCGGAACTGGATCTGCTGGACGGCGTAATTGCCGTGGACGTGACCGCCCCGGTGCAGGCCGGGCAGACCATCCCGGTGATCCTGCAAAGCCGTCCGTCCACCGGCTACGGTTGGGAACTGGCGCAGGGCGATTCGACCCTGGTGCAGCAGGTGGGCGAGCCACAACTGCAGTCCTTTGTGGAAGAACCCAGCGCTCCGGCGCAGACCACTTTGACCTTGCAGAGCACCGCCGACGGTGAGGCCACCATTCACCTGCTCTACCGCCGCTCGTGGGAAGGCGACAGCGCCCCCACTCGGCGCATCACGCTGACACTTCCCGAATTTCCGCAGCAGATTGACCTGAGTTCCCCGGTGCAGGCCCAGGCCGGCGCCGCGCCGGATTTACCCGGCCCCGCGGTCGATGAGCCGGTGGTGGGCCTTCCCACCCACTTTGACTGGCGAGACCAGGGCAAGGTACCGGCTGTGCGCGATCAGGGCTCCTGCGGCTCGTGCTGGTCGTTTGGCACCGTGGCGGCGATGGAATCCGCCATGCTGGTGCAGGCCGGCGTTTCGGCCGATCTTTCCGAGCAATTCCTGGTTTCGTGCAATAAAGACGGTTATTCCTGCAACGGCGGTTGGTGGGCGCACAAGTACCACCAGAGCACCGTCGCCAATAACCAGAGCGCGGCTGGGGCTGTGCTGGAATCGAGCATGCCGTACCGCGCCACTAATGCAAGCTGCACCAGCAATCTCAACCACCCCTACAAGATTGGATCGTGGGGCTACGTTTCCGGTTCGTCGAATAATGTTCCCACTACCACGCAAATTAAAAACGCCATTTATGAGTATGGCTCTGTGGCGGTTTCGGTTTGCTCCGGCAGCGCCTGGAGCGGCTACCGCAGCGGCATTTTCTCCACCGAGGAACGCAGCCAGTGCGGCGGCAGTGGCCAGGTGAACCACGCCGTGCACCTGGTCGGTTGGGACGACGCCGGCCAGTACTGGATTTTGCGCAACTCGTGGGGTCCCAACTGGGGCGAAAACGGGTACATGCGCATCAAGTGGGGTACCTCGAATGTGGGTTACGGCGCTTCGTACGTGGTGTACCAGGGCGGCAGCAGTCCGACCCAACCCGCCCCGACCGCGACACAACCCGTTCCCACGCCCACGCCGGCTCCCACTCAACCTCCGGTCGGTCCGGCTCCGTCCAACGACAGCGTGAACAATCCCCAGGTAATCACCTACCAGGGCGGGAAATTCACCTACAGCCAGACGCTGAACACCACCGGCGCCACCAGCGAGGTCACCGACCCGACCTTCCCGCTGACCACCCGCACCAAGGGCTACAACACCGTGTGGTACCAGTTCACCCCGGCCTACAAGGGCAAGATGACGGTAAAAACCACCGGCAGCAATTACGACACCATTCTGGGTGTGTGGACGCGCACGACCACTGGCGGCTTCAAGCTGGTGAAGCAAAGCGACAACTATAACAGTACCAAGCAGTCTGCCATTAGCGGACTGTCGGTGTCAACCAACGCGACTTACCTGATCGAGGTTGCCTCGCGCAAATCCGGCGGTGGCAATCTGGTGCTCAACTTCAGTTACACGCCCAGCACACCGACCGCCAACCGCATTTCGACCGCGGGTTCGGTGAAGTATGCCGGCAGCACCAAAGTGACCAGCTACAAAAGCCTGCTGGACGTGGCCAATGCCACCGTCACCAAAGACGAGCCGGCGGTGCCGGACGGCCGCGGCCAGGGCTACCGCACGGTGTGGTATAAGTTCAAGCCCACCCGCGCCGGTACGCTCGAAGTGCAGACCACCGGCAGTAACTACAACACCATTCTCACCGTCTACCGTACGGTTAACAGCAAGTGGACCGCGCTGGGCATGAACGACGACTGGCAGGGGTTGCAGTCCGGCTTCCAGATGCGCCTATCCGCCAATATCACTTACCTGATCGGCGTGGTCAGCGCCGACCCCAGTGGGCCGTCCAAGCTGGAGTTCTCGCTCAAGTTCACGCCCGACCCGTAAAACCGCTGTAACCAAAAAACGACCCCGAAGTTGCAAACTTCCGGGTCGTTTTTTGGTTACTCCCCGGTTTTATCCGGCGGCTGGCTGTTTCTGCCTTTGCCCAATTCCTGCGATCGTTCGAACGCAGCCCACACCGCGCGTGAAATCGCTGTGCGGAAACCGGCTTTTTCCAAGTAATACAGCGCGGCCGCCGAGGTGCCCCCCGGCGACGTGACCTGGTTGCGCAGGCTGGCCGGGTGGGTGCTGTTTTGGCTGTAATAATCCACCGAACCGCGCACAGTTTGCACCACTAACTGCTCCGCGATGCGGCGCGGGAAGCCCAGGTGTACCCCGGCGTCGATCATGGCCTCCATGAACAGAAACACGTACGCCGGACCGGTTCCGGACAGCGCGGTGGCCATATCCAGATAGCTTTCTTCTTCCACGTAGATCTCCTGCCCCAGGGCGGCCAGCAGGGCGCGCGCGGTTTCCTGCTGCCCTTCGGTGATTTCCTCGGAGGCGGTCCAGATGGTAATGCCCTCGCCGATTTGAGCCGGGGTGTTGGGCATCGAGCGCACCACGGCCGGGTGGTCCAACCCGCCGGCGATGGTTTCAATCGACGCGCCGGCCACGATGGAGAGCACCAGCGCGTCCGGCTCGATTTTTCCGCGCAGCCCGGCCAGCACTTTATCCAGGCGCTGCGGTTTTACCGAAAGGATGACGATATCGGCGCCCTTCACCGCGGCGGCGTTATCCGTGTAGGGCTGCACCCCAAAGGCGCGCTGCAGGGCTTCGCCGCGGTCGACCAGCGGGTCGGCGGCGCGCACGTTTTCGGGGCTGGTGAGGTTGTTGTTCAGGATGCCGCCCACCAGGGCTTCCCCCATCACCCCGGATCCGATCAGGGTTATGATTGGTTGGTCTTTCATGGATAATTCCTTAAAAATGGAAATCCGTCCGCTGGGACGGTCAGGCATTATTCTAGCGCAAAACCTGCGCCCGCCGGCGGGCGTGTACAGCCCCGCTCTATTTTGGGCTTTCCGCCGACCAGCGCGCGAAGATGGCCATTGACAGGACGCGCCCGGCGCTCTTCTCCACCAGCGCCACTTCGCCGGCGCTGGTGGTTCCGCCGTGCGCCGCCATCATCTCTTGCACCGCCTGGTGCAGGGTGACCGACGAGGCCTTCACGGCGTAAGCAGTCAACACCAGGAACAGCGGTCGCTGGCTGAGCACCTGGCGGCAGGCATCCAGCAGATCGGGGAGCAGCTTGTAGAACTCCCACACCTCGCCCTTGGGGCCGCGGCCGAACTTTGGCGGGTCGAGGATGATGCCGTCATAGCGCGTACCACGCCGGCCCTCGCGTTTCACAAACTTGACCGCGTCGTCTACGATCCAGCGCACCAGGCTTTCGTCCAGGCCGGTGGCCTGCAGGTTCTCGTGCGCCCAGGAGACCACTTTGCGCGACGCGTCCACGTGGGTCACGCGCGCGCCGGCCTGCGCCGCCGCGATCGAGGCCAGCCCGGTGTAACCGAACAGGTTGAGCACGCTTGGCGGGCGTTTGGCGTTGTGCACCTGCTGCTGGATCCAATCCCACTGGCTGGCCTGCTCGGGGAACACGCCCAGGTGGCGCGAAGCAGTCGTCTGTGCCCAGAAATGCATGCCTTTATATTGCATGCCCCAGCGCGGCTTCAACTTGCGCTGAAAATCCCAATGCCCGCCCATTTCTTCCGAGCTGGATCGGAAGGACGCATCCGCGGCACTCCAGACGCTTTCTGGCAGGGCCGGAGCCCACACCGCTTCCGGCTCGGGGCGGATGAATCTGTATGGACCGTAACGTTCGAGCTTTTGCCCGCCGCCGCTGTCCAGCAGCTCGTAATCTTCCCAATCGGGGGAAGAGAGGATGGTGATTTGCGGCACGCCGCGAGAATTTTCTTGGGCCATGAGAAACCAAACCTGTTTCAGCAGTATAATAACCGGAAGAGCTTGTGGCTATTATTTCACAGAAAACCCTGGAACGCAACAATGACCGATACCTTCGACGATTGTATTGACCGCCGGTCCACAGAGAGCGTCAAGTGGCGGCTGTTCGATCCGGATGTGCTGCCCATGTGGGTGGCCGATATGGATTTCCGCGCCCCGCAGCCGGTGATCGATGCCCTGCAGGCGCGCGTGGCGCACGGTGTGTTTGGCTACCCAATGGAGCCGGCTGACCTGACCGAATTGCTGGTCGAGCGGCTGCAGCGGCTGTATGGCTGGACGGTGCAACCGGACGAGATCGTGTACCTGCCGGGCGTGGTGACCGGGTTCAACCTGATGGGGCACGCCTTTGTGGGTGCGGGCGGCGGCGTGCTGATGCAGACGCCGGTCTACCACCCCTTCTTCGGCGTGGCGCCCAACGTGCGCGGCAGCCAGCAGGAATCAGAGCTGGTGCAGCAACCGGACGGCAGATATGCCATCGATTGGGACAATTTTGAGGCGGCCATCGCCGAACAGACGAAGATGTTCCTGCTGTGCAACCCGCACAATCCGGTCGGGCGCGTGTTCCGCCAGGATGAGCTGGAGCGCATGGCCGAGATTTGCCTGCGCCGCGGCCTGATCATCTGCTCGGATGAAATCCACGCCGATTTCATCTACAATGATCACCGTCACATTCCGATCGCCTCGCTCAGCCCGGAAATCGCCAGCCGCACGGTAACCCTGATGGCGCCCAGCAAGACGTTCAACATCGCCGGGCTGGAATGCTCATTCGCGGTCATCCAGAACAAGGAACTGCGCAAGCAGATGGAAGCGGCGCGCATGGGTCTTGTGCCGCACGTCAATGTGCTCGGCGCTGTGGCGGCCACCGCCGCCTACCGCGGCGGCCAGCCCTGGCTGGACGAGCTGCTGGCTTATCTATGGGGCAATGTGGAAACTATGGCCGCGTTTGTGGAGCGCGAACTGCCCGGTGTGCGCATGCGCAAGCCCGAAGGCACTTACCTGGCCTGGCTGGACTGCCGCGAGACCGGTTTGACCGGCGACCTGTGCCAGTTCTTTATCAAGAACGGGCGGGTAGCCTTCAATAACGGCGCCATGTTTGGCAAGGGCGGGCAGGGGTTCGTGCGCCTGAATTTCGGCTGCCCGCGCTCCACGCTGGTCGATGGCCTGCAGCGCATGAAGACCGCGCTCGAAAAGGCCGGTTAATTTACATTTTTATGAATGGCGTCACCGGGATGAAATCCCGGTGACGCCATTCATCATTCTTCAATCTTGTTTAGAAAAACCCGCGGATAATCAGCAAAAAGCCGAAGATGATCAGCGGAATACCAATTGGGGCGGCCAGCACGGTGATGGTGAGGATCAGCCCGACGATCATCAACACCAGGCCCAGCACGGCTGCCACCAGCCGGCCGGTCAGGCTAAGTATAATCGCCAGCAAACGCCAGATCGCCCAGAAGGGCCATAACAGGAGCGGTACGCGCCGTTCATTCGTTTTTTCGTTCATTGTCCAGTTGCCTCCACTACTGTATACGCACAAAGCGCGCTTTGGTTGCGCTCCCCGGTGATTTTGATACAATCGAATCTATGGAACCTGAACAGCCGGTAACCAGGACTGCGAAAAAAGCGGGCTGCATGTGCTGTGGCCCGCTGGGGGTGGTTTTGTTGCTGCTGCTCCCGCTTTTCCTCTACCTGGTTTTGTGGGGCATGGGTGGAATTCTCATCGTAGGCGATAGCCTGCAGAAATCGGATGTGGTGGTTCTGCTGGGCGGCGGCGATACCCTGCGCATGCAGGAGGCGGTGACGATTTATCAGGACAAGCTGGCCGGAATGATTATTCTGACGGAGACGGGCGAGGAAGACCCAGAGACCGGCATTGCCTACAGCCAGTTGCAGAAAGAAGAAATGATGAGCCTGGGCGTGCCCTCGGGCGGCATCGCTTTTACCGAAGAGCACGGCAACAGCACCTATGAGGAAGCCTACGCGGTGCGCAAGCTGCTCACCCAGAGCGGCAAGGTTAATTCGGCCATCATCGTCACCGATCCGTATCACACGCTGCGCACGCGCCTGATCTTCCGCGACGTATTCCGCGAGACAAATATCCGCATCTCGGTGCGGCCGGTGCGCTCGCACTGGTACCGCTCGACCACCTGGTGGCAGAGCCGCGAGGGCTGGCAGTTCACCCTGAGCGAATACGCCAAAGTCTTTGCCTTTTTTGTGGGGCTGCGCACCGGGCTGTAAGAAAACTGTGGTGAAAATCACACAGGCCGCCCCATCCCCTGGGCGGCCTGTGTGATTATTCAGTTTTTGGCTGGTAAGGACTACTCTATGATATTGACGTTGGCGGCCTGCAGGCCTTTGGGGCCGTCCTCGACCGAAAACTCTACGTTCTGGCCTTCCTTCAGGCGGCGGTAGCCATCCATGTTAATCGCCGAGAAATGTACAAAGACATCTTCACCGCCCTCACGGCCAATAAAGCCATAACCCTTAGTGGCATTAAACCACTTAACGGTTCCAACAATACGTTCTTCCATTACGAACTTCTCCATCTGGGAAATAATGTTTAGACGCAGTCCAGTACCACCAACCAAACTTTTTTAACGTACCGCTGAACTTCGTCTGATGCGGTAAGGTTATCATCACTTAACCCGACTGTCAAGATGGATGGAAAATGGCACGAAAACCGGTTAGAGAACTGTCATGGAATCATGCGAAATAGTAGAGAAATAGTAATAATCAATGACGGCCGGAAGAGTGGTAAAATCGGGTTAGCGCGCAGGTACTGGTGATGACAAGATTTCATCCTTCTCATCTGAACTGGATCGGCATTCTGGTGGTTTGTCTCGTGATCGCCATCTCTGGCGTCCTGCCCTATGACCGCGAGGTGCGCCACAATCTGGAATACGCGCAGTCGGCAGCCACAGCAGAGGACGCGGGCCCGGCCTCGAAGGCGTTGATCCGCGTGGCCAACATGCAGCCGTGGCGGAAAGAGCTGTGGCAGCAGGCGGGCGAGTATGCCTATGCCGCCGGCGACCTGGAAAGCGCCATCACCATGCTGGAAAAAGCGCGCGCCGGGCATCTGATCTCCGCGGATGGGCTGGTGGTGCTGGGGGATGCTTACCTGCAGAACGGCAACCAACTCTCGGCGGTGCGCGCCTGGAAGGCCGCCATCCGTACTGGTGCGACGGTGGAAGGCGCATTTGGACGAATTTACAACCAGCAGCGCGGGCAGCATGACCTGATCGCCGCGCGGATCACGCTGCAAGATTGGCTGGCGCGGCACCCTGGCAGTGTTGAACCCGTATACCAAAACGGGCTGCTGCTCGCGGTGCTGGAGCCGGAACAGGCGCTGACGGTCTTGTTGGATGTCAGCACCCGCGACCCGGCGTATACCAACCGCGTGGAGACGCTACGCAAAGGTCTTAGTCTGGCGCTGGCCGCCGGAGACCCGGTCTTCGCCCGCATGCAGGTCGGCCGTTCGCTGGCCACCCTGGGCGAATGGGACCTGGCTCAGGTGTGCTTTGAAGAGGCGGCGCTGCTCGATCCCAGCTACGCGGAAGCCTGGGCGTTCCTGGGCGAGGCGCGCCAGCAATTGCAGCACGACGGTTTCGCTGACCTGGAGCGGGCTGCCGCGCTTTCGCCCGATTCGGTGGTGGTTCAGGCGCTGATGTCCGTGTATTATCGCCGCCAGGGAAAGCCCGAGCTGGCGGTGGAATACCTGGAAAAAATCATCGAACACGAACCCGACCAGGCCATCTGGCAACTCGAAATGGGCAACACCCTGGCGGAAACCGGCGATCTGGTCGCCGCGCAGACCCATTTCCTCAAAGCCGCCGAGTTCGAACCTGATACACCCTTGTATTGGATGGAACTGGCGCGTTTCAGCGTGGTGCATGGCGCGGATGTGCGCGGCGTGGCGCTGCCGGCCGCGCGGCAGGCGCTTCAGCTTGCGCCCAAGGACACGGCAGTGCTGGACATGAACGGCCAGGTGATGTACCAGTTGGGCGATCTGGCCAGCGCGGAACGTTTCTTGCAACGAGCTCTGGAGATCGATGCGGCGTATGCTCCCGCGCATCTGCACCTGGGGCAGGTGTATTTGCAATGGCAGCGTACCGAAAACGCCAGGACGCACCTGAGCAGCGCCGTGCGATTGAGCGGCGGCGGCCCGGTGGGTGAGACTGCCAGCCGCCTTTTGGAACGCTACTTCGAACCCAGCACCACGCCCGTGCCGTGATCTCCCGCTGCTGCCAGGACGGGCAAGATGTGCTAAAATGGTGCCCTGTTCATTAGCAGAGGCGCCTTCCAGCATTTCAGCGGAGGTTTGCCGTGAATAACAAGCTGCGCCTGTGGATCGTGTTGCTGCTGCTGGCAGGTGTGACCAGCGCTTGCAGCCAAGTCCTTCCTGTTCCAAGCGCCGCCAGTGATGCCGCGCGGGGTGACGTGCTTTTCCAGGATGATTTTTCCAGTACCGGCAGCGGCTGGGCCACCTGGAGCCAGGAGTCGTCCGAAGTATCCTACCGCTCTGGTGGGTTGAGCATTCGCGTCAGCCAGCCGCGTTATGACTACTGGTCGAGACCGGGCAAGCGCTTTACGGATACGATCATCGCGGTCGATGCCAGCCGGGTCAGCGGGTCAGATAACAACGATTTTGGCGTCATCTGCCGCTACCGCAACAGCGACAACTTCTACGCCTTTTTGATCAGCAGCGACGGGTATTATGGCATTGTGCGCGTGCACGAGGGGCAGTACCAGGTGCTCGGCGCGGACAGCCTGCAGTTTGCTGAGACCATCCAGCAGGGCGACGCCGCCAATCAGATCCAGGCCGAGTGCAACGGGCCGAACCTGACCCTGGCGGTGAACGGGAGCGTGCTGCACCAGGTGCAAGACAGTGCTTTCCAATCGGGAGAAGTGGGTCTGTTGGCTGGAGCCTATGACGAACCGGGCGTAGAGGTATTATTTGACAACTTTATCGTGATCAAGCCATAACATGAAAGTTTTCTTCGACAGCATTGGATGCCGTCTCAACCAGAGTGAGATTGAAAAATACGCCAGCCAGTTTCGCGCCGCGGGGCATGAAATCGTAAGCGATGCCGCCGAGGCCGAGCTGGTGGTGGTGAACACCTGCGCCGTCACGGCCCAGGCTGCTTCCGATTCGCGCCAGAAGATCCGTCAGGCCAGCCGCGCGGGCAGCGCCGAGGTGGTCGTGACCGGCTGCTGGTCGACGCTGGAACCGCAGCAGGCCCTGGCGCTGCCGGGCGTGACCACCGTGATCCCCAATGTGGATAAAGATCGGCTGGCGATGGAAGTGCTGGGCCTGCCGGTGGAGGTGTTTGACCTGGAGCCGGTGGCGCGCGAGCCGCTCCCCGGCGCGCACCTGCGCACGCGGGCATTCATCAAAGTGCAGGACGGCTGCGACAATCATTGCACCTTCTGCATAACGCGCGTGGCGCGCGGCGCGGGCCGCAGCCGCAGCGTGGAGCAGGTGCTGGCCGACGTGCGTGCCGCGCTGCGCGGCGGCGCGCAGGAAGTGGTATTTACCGGGGTGCACCTGGGCTCGTGGGGACAGGATTTTGAACGGCCGCTGCACCTGCGCCATCTGATCGAAACCACCCTGGCCGAAAGCGACGCGCCGCGGCTGCGGCTTTCGTCGCTCGAGCCGTGGGATCTGGAAGAAGACTTCTTCTCCCTGTGGGAGAATCCACGGCTGTGCCGCCACCTGCACCTGCCGCTGCAGTCGGGCTGCGAGGCCACGCTGCGGCGCATGGCGCGCAAAGTGACCCCGCACAGCTTCGCGCGGCTGGTCGAGACCGCGCGCGCCGCCGCGCCGGAGTTGGCCGTCACCACCGATGTGATCGTCGGCTTCCCGGGCGAGACCGCCGAGGAGTTCACCCAAAGCCTGCGTTTTGTGGAACAGATGCAGTTCGCCGCCGGGCATGTGTTCAATTATTCCGCCCGGCCGGGCACGCCCGCCGCGCGGTTGCCGCAGCAGGTGGCTCCGCCACTGCGCAAGGCGCGCAGCGCCGAAATGCGCGCCGTGCTGGCTGCGGCCAGCCTGCGCTACCGCCTGGCGTTCACCGGCGGCGAACAGGAAGTGCTGTGGGAATCGGCGGCGCAAGTAGCGGAAGGCGGCTTCCGCCTGGAAGGGCTGACCAGCAACTACCTGCGCGTTTCCGCGCCCTGCGGCGAGGCGCGCTGGAACCAGATCAACCGCGTGCGACTGCAAGGGCTGACCGCCGATGGCATGTACGGAAGCATTTGCGAGGATTGATGTAGATGATCGACCCATTAAAGTGGTGGCAGACGGCCGTGTTTTACCAGATCTACCCGCGCAGTTTCGCGGACGGTAACGGCGACGGGATCGGCGACCTGGCGGGCATGACGGCCAGGCTGGATTATCTCAAAGACCTGGGCGTAGATGCGCTATGGCTCTCGCCGCATTACCCTTCGCCGATGAAAGACTGCGGCTACGACATCGCCAGCTACGTCGATGTGGCGCCCGAGTACGGCAGCCTGGAGGACTTCCGCCGCTTCCTCGACGCGGCGCACCAGCGCGAGATGCGCGTGGTGCTGGACCTGGTGCTCAACCACACATCCGACCAGCACGCCTGGTTTCAAGAATCGCGCTCCAGCCGCGACAATCCCAAGCGCGACTGGTACATCTGGAGCGATGGCAAAGACGGCGCGCCGCCCAACAACTGGTTTTCCACCTTTGGCGGCCCAGCCTGGGAATACGACCCGGCCACCGGCCAGTATTACTACCATTTTTTCTTCAAGGAGCAGCCGGACCTCAACTGGAGCAACCCCGAAGTGGTAGCCGCAATGTGGGACGTGGTGCGCTTCTGGCTGGACATGGGCGTAGACGGCTTCCGGTTGGACGCCATCGGCACCATTTTTGAAGAGGTTGGCATGCCCGACCAGACTACGGGCAAGACGCTGGATGAGCAGTACGTCATCCGCCGCACCGCCCGCAGCGCCGAAGAGCGCGCTTACGCCCATCAATTGTGGGAAGACCTGTTTCGCGGCCAGCACGATATGCCCGGGATGCACGACCTGATGCGCGACCTGCGCAAGGTAGTGGATGAATACCCCGACCGGGTGCTGATTGGCGAGACGGACGATATCACCTATTACGGCAGCGGCAGCGATGAGCTGCACCTGGTGTTTAACTTCCCGCTGATGCGCACAGACCGGCTGACGCCGGAATGGGTGCGCGAGAACCAGGAGCTGCGGCTGGCGGCGCTGCCCCCCGGCGCGTGGCCATGCAACACGCTGGGCAACCACGATTCGCCGCGCATGTACAGCCATTTTGGCGATGGTAAAAACAACGATCCAATCGCTCGGCTGAACCTGGCCCTGCTGCTGACGCTCAAAGGTACGCCGGTGTTGTACAACGGCGAAGAGATCGGTATGAGCGATTATCTGATCATGGATGTGAGCAAATTCCGCGACCCGCTCGGCAACCGCTCGTTCTTGCTGGAAACCGAACTGCTGCAGTCGCCGCCGGAAGAGGCGCTGGTGTATGCTGCCCTCAACGGGCGCGATAAGTGCCGCACCCCGTTCCAGTGGGAAAACGCGCCTAACGGCGGGTTCTGCCCCGAGGGTGTGGAGCCGTGGCTGCCGGTAAACCCGAATTACATCGAAGGGGTGAACCTGGCCGGCCAGCGGGATGATCCGGGCTCGCTGTTCCAGTATTACCGCAGGCTGCTGCGCGTGCGGCGTGAGAACCCGGCCCTCATCCACGGCGGCTACGAACTGGAAGAGACGCAGGGTGAAGACTGCCTGGTGTTTCGCCGCGCCGGCCCGGAGCAGATTTGCCTGGTAGCGCTCAATTTTAGCGAACTGGAGCAGCCATTCTGCGCGCCGTCCTACGCCCGGTTGGTATTCTCCAGCGCGGCCGGCAGCGGCCCGCTCGCGCCGTTCGAGGTGCGCATACTGGAATTGTAACGCGAGAGATCGGGTGATGCGTACGGCGCGCCGTGCTCATCACACACCAGAATTCATTTACCCCAGATCCAGGGTCTTGATGATATCCTTCAACACCCGCGCCGAGTTGCGCAGGCCATCCACCTCTTCGGGAGAAAGCTGCAGGCGGATGAAGCGCTCCAAACCGCCGCGGTCGATGATGCTCGGCAGGCTGAGAAACACGTCGTCGATGTCGTAATAGTCGCTGATCAGGCTGGAAACCGACAGCACCGTGTTCTGGTCGCGCAGGATGGCTTCGACAATGCGCGTCAGACCTGAAGCGATGGCGTAATACGTAGCGCCCTTGCGCTCGATAATGTGGTAGGCCGCATCGCGCGTCTGGGCAAAGGCGTCATCCAGGCGCTCCTGCTGGCATTCCATATGGTTCATCTCGCAGTAGTCGTTGATGTTCATGCCGGCGATATTGGTCAGCGACCAGGCCGGCACCTCGCTGTCGCCGTGCTCGCCGATGATATAGGCGTGCACGCTGCGTGGATCCACGTCGAACATGGTGCTGATCAGATAGCGGAAGCGCGCCGTATCCAGGATGGTGCCCGAGCCGAGCACGCGGTGGTGGCTCAACCCGGAGAACTTCCAGGTGGCGTAGCTGAGCACATCCACCGGGTTTGTGGCCACCAGGATGATACCGTTGGGATTGTGCTCCATGATCGAGCCAACGATATTTTTGAAGATCGCCACGTTGCGGTGCACCAGATCCAGCCGGGTTTCTCCCGGCCGCTGGTTGCTGCCCGCGGTGATCACCGTCACCGCCGCGCCGGCGCAGTCGGCGTATGAACCGGCCCACACCCGCGCCGGTCGCAGCATCGGCACAGCGTGATTGAGATCCATCGCCTCGCCTTCGGCTTTGGCCTGATTAGCATCGATTAATACAATTTCGGAAGAAAGGCCGCTCAACAGGAGCGAATATGCAAACGTGGCGCCGACGTTGCCTGCGCCAACGACTGCCACCTTGGTCGGGCGGCTGGACTGTTCTGTCATTTGATTACCCCACTGCGGTACGTGTATTATGTATGGTGATCGCCGGTCAGGCCGCTCCACTTGGGCGGCTGTTCGGATTCATTTTCGAGTTTGGCTTCATCCGCTGGTTGGGGTGAAGCTGCATCCGTTCCGGGATCTACCTTTGGCGGCAGGATAGAAAAACCCTCTTCTGGCAGGGGCACGGCCGCCGCGCGGTAGGTATCCTGGGTTTCTTTCTTAACCTGGTTGATTTCCGTTTTTACATTGTCATACTGCGCCCGAAATTCATCATACCCGGCTTCGCGCACCAGCCGCGTGGGAATATCGCGGATCTCGCGCTGGGTTTTCATCATGTCGGCCCACAGCGGTGAGTGCAGAAATTTGCGGACGCTCTTCGCCACGCCGCGCGCGGTTGAAACCATCCCTTCCGGCCCCAGAAGGATGAGCATCAAGGTCAGGATCAGCAGCAGTTCGGGAATACCGACATTAAAGATTTCCACAGTCTTCGGTTTCCTTAATTCACCAGGTCCAGTAAGAGCGCAGCCGGCGCTTATTCACCCGATTTGTCGGCCGGAGGAATCGTCTCCGATTGTGAAGAGTCTTTCTCTTCGGTGGAATCGGGGCTTTTCATTTCGTCACGAAAGGCGCGCAGACCCGAGCCTAGCTCCTTGCCGAGCTGGCTGATGCGGCCAACGCCAAACAGCAGCACGATGATGACCAGCAAGATAACAATTTCCGGAGTTCCAATACGCATGAGCTTTCTCCTCGATCTTTTGCCTACATTATCGATATTATACCTTAAGAATGTTGGCTTTGTTCACGGGTAACCGTCTCCGGGGGTGTACACAATCAGGCCCAGACCCCTTCACGCCGGGAAAATTCGCAGTACAATTTGATACCGTCAAGAAACAGTCTGGGCCAGATGGCGCAGCCGTTCTTGCGTATTGCCTGGTGAATAATAAGTGAGGAAAAGATGAAAGTAGTTGTGTTGGGTTGCGGGCGGATGGGTTCTGACCTGGCATACAGGCTGTTCCAGTTAGGCCATGAGGTGTCGGTGGTGGATCTATCGCCGGCGGCTTTGAATAACCTGCCCGCGGACTTCACTGGGAGAATTGTCGAGGGCGACGCGCTGAACCAGGATGTTCTTCATCGCGCGGGGATCGAAACCGCCGACGCCGTTGCGGCGGTCACCAACTCGGATGTGCTCAATGTAGTGCTGGCGCGATTGGCGCGGACGGAATACGATATCACCCATATCGTCGTGCGCAACCTCGAGCCGATCTACAAGCCGATGATGGAAGCGTTCGAGGTGCAGTTTGTCAGCGCGGCCCTGTGGGGTGCGCAGCGCATCGAAGAATTATTGAGCAGCGAGTCCATGCGCACGGTTTTTTCGGCCGGCAACGGTGAGATAGAGATTTACGAATTTGTGATCCCGCCGGAATGGGCCGACGCCGCGCTCTCCGATCTGGTTTCGGGGAATAATGTTCGCCCGATGTCAATCACGCGTACGGGGAAAGCGTTTCTGCCCGAAAACTCCGATATCCTTCAGGAGGGCGACATTCTGCACATCAGCGCCACGTTTGAAGGCGCGGAACAAGTTCGCCATCAACTGGAACGAAAAGGCTAGGAGGCAGCTATGTTTGTGATTGTTGCAGGTGGTGGCCGCACTGGCGCGCAACTGGCGCGGATGTTGCTGGATCAACAGCACACGGTGCACATTGTGGAACAGCGCGCGGACGTCTTGGCGCGGATTCACCGCGAGCTGCCGACCGAGATCATCTTCGAAGGCAGCCCAATTGACACGACTACGCTGGAACGAGCAGGGATCCGCAAAGCTCAGGTGATCGTGGCCTGCACCACCAGCGACGAGCAGAATCTGGTGGTGTGCTACCTGGCCCGCAAGCTGTATAACGTCAACCGCACCATCGCGCGGGTCAACAATCCGCGCGACGCGTGGTTGTTTGACGGCAAGTTCCATGTGGATGTGGCCCTCAACCAGGCCCGCATCTTCTCGCGCCTGATCGAGGAAGAAATGTCGATGGGGGATATGTTCACGCTGCTCAAACTGCGGCGTGGCAATTACTCGCTGGTAGAGGAAAAAATCCCGCACGGCGCAAAAGCCATCGGCGTGGCGATCAAAGATTTGAACCTGCCGGACCACACCGTCATCGCCGCGATCATCCGCAAGGGTGAGGTGATCGTCCCGCGCGGTATCACCACGTTTGAAGCCGGGGATGAAGTGCTGGCTGTGGCCGACAAGGAAGGCGCGCGCGAACTGGCGCTGCTGTTCGCGCCGGCGGTCTACCCGGGCGCGGAGCATATTGCCAGCGACTGAACCGAAAATCGGCAGAGCAATTTTTCGCCAGGGTTTGACCACTGCATCACCCTGCGGTATAATTGACCTTCGTCAAACGAAACTACCCTGAGATACGTTTATTTCGGGACCGCGAAAGGAAAGATTGAATGACCAAACGGACTTATCAACCGAAGATTCGCCGCCGCGTGCGCGTGCACGGCTTTCGAGCCCGCATGGCCACCGCCGATGGCCGCGAAGTATTGAAGCGCCGCCGCCTGCGCGGTCGCCGGAAGCTGACCGTCACCGCCAACAATCACGTCAAGCAAGTTCGCTGGTAATGGTTCTGGTCTGCTGCGGCAGCATCGTGTTTCGTCCAGCCTGTGATAGGTTCGTAGTGGGCAGTCAGGTTCATGGGTGAAACGAAGTTTTCGGATAACCCGATCGACTGATATCAAGCGGGTGCGGCGAGGAAAATCGTTTGCCCACCCGCTTGTCGTGTTGGTCACCAGCCCGAATGATCTCGACCATGCGCGCGTGGGGGTGGTGGCTGGGCATCGAGTGGGTGGGGCGGTACAGCGTAACCGGGCCAAACGCCGTATCCGAGCAGCGATGGAACAGCTTCTTCCGGCTCTCAAACCGGGTGTGGATGTGTTATTGATCGCCCGCGAGCCAGTGGTAGCAGCTCCCTTTTGCGCAGTGGAAGAAGCATTAACCGGTTTAGTCAAACGTGCCGGATTATTATTTGTGGATGGGTCTGACCGTGAGTGACGAGCATCATATTCATTCGGATGAAGCCTATGCCAGCGAGCCGCGCTTGAGCGACTTTCAGGTCACGCTGTGGACGCTTCCACAATGGGCCATCCTGGCGCTGATCCGGTTGTACCAGAAGACGATGTCTCGCACGCTCCCACCAAACACATGTCGTTTCTATCCGAGCTGTTCTCATTATGGTTATCAGGCAGTGTATAAGTATGGGGCGATCAAGGGATCGGTAATGGCCATCTTGCGCATCGTTCGCTGCAATCCCTTTAATCCTGGCGGGTATGATCCCGTCCCCTGATGCCCAACAAGTTCTAAGGCACGGTTTCCAAACAGAATGAAAATTAAATCCATTTCGCTTGTCTTCCTCATTGTTTTGCTCGCCGGGCTGCTCAGCGGATGCACCGGTATGCCTATGGCCAGCAGCTGGCCGGGGGTCACATCGGAAAGTGACATGATTTATGTCTCTTTCAACAGCTTCGTGCACGCCGTCAACGGCGACGGTACTGTCGCCTGGGTTTACCCGGCAGAAGCCGATCGAAACAGAGTCTTTTATGCCGCTCCGGCAGTGATGGGCGATCAGGTGTTCGTGGGAGACTTTAAAAACGTTTTCTACAGCCTGAACCGCCAGACTGGCGCCGAAAACTGGACGTTTGCTGAAGCGAAAGACCGCTATATTGGCAAGCCGCTGGCGATTGAAACAGAGGGTTTGGTGCTGGCCCCCAACGCCGATCACAACCTGTATGCCTTAAACGGTTCCGGCCAATTGCAGTGGAAATTCACCACCGGCGACCCGATCTGGGCGCAGCCGGTGACGGACGGCGAGCGCGCCTATGCTGCTTCGATGGACGGCTACCTGTACGCCATCAACCTGAAGGACGGCAGCCAGGCCTGGTCGACCAACCTGGAAGCTGCGGTGGTGTACAGCCTGGCCTTCAGCGAAGATGGAACCCACCTGTATGCCGGAACCCTGGGCAACGAGATGGTTTCCGTGGACGCGCAGACGGGAACAATCGCCTGGCGGCAGGCGACGGAAGGCGGCGTGTGGGGGCGCGCGGTGTTGCACGAAGACCTGCTCATCTTCGGCGATGAGGCCGGAAAGATTTACGCCCTCAACGCCGCGGACGGCGCGCAGCGCTGGACCGTGGATGCCGGTGGTTCGATCATCTCATCCGGCGCGGTGATGGGCGAGCAGGCGATCGCTTTCCCCACCGAGGACGCCGGCGTGGTGGCCGTCGATTTTAGCGGCGCCAAACTGTGGACTCAGCCAGTTAATGGTAAACTGTATAGCAACCCGGTGTACACCGGCGACCGGCTGGTTGTACCGGTCACCCAGGGCGAGGAAAACTTGCTAATGGTGGCCTTAAACGCAAATGGTACACAGGCCTGGGCCTATAACCAGCCGTAGGTAGAATAAGGTAGGAAGCCACAATGTGGAATGCATTCATTGGGATAATGATCAATATCCTGTTATTTATCTACAATCTGGTAGGTAATTTTGGGATTGCGATTATATTATTTACCCTGCTCATTCGCCTGATCACCCATCCGCTCACAGTGCAGCAGTTGAAGGGTACCACGGCGATGCAGAAGCTGAACGAGAACAAGGAATGGCAGGAGATCCAGAAAAAATACAAGGACGATAAGGAAAAGCTCTCGCAGGAGCAGATGCGCCTGTACAAAGAGCTGGGCATCAACCCCTTTGCGTCCTGCCTGCCGACTCTGATCCAGTTCCCGATCATCATCGGCCTGTATCAGGCCATCATTCAGTCGATGGCGGTCACGCCGCTGGAACTATTGAACCTCACCCGCCACGTCCAACCGGCTTTTCTGGATGTCGCCAAGTTGATCCCGCTCAACAGCAGCTTCCTGTGGATGAACCTGGGCCAGCCGGACCGCCTGTTTATCCCCGGAATTCCGTTCGGTATTCCGATCCTGGCGGTTGTGGTCGTCATCACCACCTATCTGCAGTCCAAGCTGATGACCCCGCCCAGCGCCAACCCCAAAGATCAAAGCGGGCAGATGATGGGCATGATGAACATCTACATGCCGTTCCTGATGGGCTATCTGTCGTACACCCTGGCCTCCGGCCTCTCGCTGTACTTTGTGGCCTCCAACCTGATCGGTATTGCGCAGTACGCCATGCTTGGCCGCGTGAACTGGCGCAACCTGATCCCTGGCCGTAAGGCCGTTGTGGACGGAGCTGGAACCGACGTGAACACCGCCACAACGACGGCCAGGCAGTCGAACCCAAAACCGTCCAATACCAAACAGTCGGCCAAACCGGCCGTACGCCCTCGCGTTAAGAAGTAAAATCGACGACACTGAGGATGGAATGAGTCAAGAGAGAACCAACCTGGAAGTAATCGCACCGACCGTCGAAGAGGCGGTAACCAAGGGGTTGAACCAGCTTGGGTTGCCCGCGGAAGCCGTGGAAGTTGTGGTGCTGGATGCGGGAAGCCGCGGCCTGTTTGGCCTGGGCAGTCGCCAGGCGCGGGTAAAACTGACGATCAAAGATATGAGCGCGCCCGTTGTTCAAGAACCGGTCAGCCGCCCGGTGGAAACACCCCAGCCGGCGGCGGTCGAACCGGTGCGCGAGAAAACCCCGACCCCCGCTGCCCCCGCGCAGTCGGCCCAGGAGTTGTCCGCGGACGATGAGCGCACGCTGCGCGTGGCCTCGGAAACTGTCAGCGAACTGTTGGAGAAAATGAAGGTCAAGGCCAGTGTTTCGGCGCGCTTCATCGAACCGGAAAATGCCAACGAAGAGCCGCAGGTGCTGGTGGACGTGCAGGGCGATGACCTGAGCATTCTCATTGGCCGGCGCTCCGAGACCCTCAACGCGCTGCAGTACATTTCCAGCCTGATCGTCGGCAAGGAACTTGAACATTGGATCCCCCTGGTGATCGACGTGCAGGGCTATCGCGCGCGCCGCGACCGCCAGTTGCGCCAGCTTGCCCGCCGCATGGCTGAACAGGCCGTGCACACCGGCAAGCGGCAGATTCTGGAGCCGATGACCGCCAGCGAGCGGCGCATCATCCACCTGGAACTGCGCGACCACGCTCAGGTCTTCACCGAAAGCACCGGCGAAGAACCCAACCGCAAAGTCACGATCACGCTCAAAAAACAGCAGTAAACCAATTGACCCGACCGAAAAAGGCTGTTACCGCCTCAGCATAGCCTGGAGCGATAACAGCCGTTTTGTGTAGATTTTGTAGGTTGGGTTGAGCCCAAAGAGCCTCTATTTCATATTGTCACAGCGGGCGAAACCCAACGCTTTTTCCGATCATATCAAAGAGCGTTGGGTTTCGCCTACTTTAGCAATTATTCAATAGAGGCTCTTTGGGCTCAACCCAACCTACAATAACCTTTCTTCCCGGCGAGTTGCGTCTCACCTACGAATTCATTGCGCCTTGTGCGAATAAGGCCAGGAGCGAAAAGACGTATAATACTATTTCACCCATACAGCCGCGATTCGGCGGCGTGGCGATAGTACGTCTCGAGGAGCGATTTCCAATGCGCGCGGTGGACATTATTATCAAAAAACGTGACGGCGGGGAGCTAACCCGCGATGAAATCAACTTTTTTGTACAGGGGTTCACGCGGGGAGAAATCCCCGATTACCAGGTGTCGGCGTGGGCCATGGCGGTGCTGCTGCGCGGCATGACTGCTCAGGAAACCACCGACCTGACCCTGGCAATGGCCCACAGTGGCGATATTCTCGACCTGACCGGCGTTGTCCCCATCGCGGTGGACAAGCATTCCACCGGCGGCGTGGGCGATAAAACCACCCTTGTAGTCGAGCCGCTGGTGGCGGCCTGCGGGCTACCGGTGGGCAAAATGTCGGGCCGCGGGCTGGGGTTCAGCGGCGGCACGCTGGACAAGCTCGAATCGATCCCCGGCTTTCGCACCAACCTGACCACCGAGGAGTTCATCGAGCAATTGCGCACGCTCGGCCTGGTGCTCACCGGGCAAAGCGCCGACCTGGCCCCCGCGGATGGTAAGCTGTACGCGCTGCGCGACGTGACCGGCACAGTGCAGTCCACCCCGCTGATCGCTTCCTCGATTATGAGCAAGAAGATCGCCGCTGGCGCGCAGGCGATTGTGCTGGACGTAAAAACCGGCATGGGCGCGTTTATGCAGACGATTGAGGAAGCGCGCGAGCTGGCCGAGGTGATGGTTTCCATCGGCAAGCTGAGCGGGCGCAAGGTGGTGGCGCTGCTGAGCGACATGAACCAGCCGCTCGGTTACGCTGTTGGCAACGCGCTCGAAGTGCGCGAAGCCATCGACACGCTGCACGGCGGCGGCCCAGAAGATTTCCGCGAGCACTGCCTGGTGGTAGCCAGCCACCTGCTGCTGCTGGGCGGGCGCGCCCAAACCGAAGTCGAAGCGCGAGCGATGGCCGAAGCGGCAATCGCGGACGGCAGCGCCTGGGAACGCTTCCTCGTGCTGGTGAAAGCCCAGGGTGGTGATGTGGCTTTCGTAGAGGACCCAGATCGAATGCCCGCCGCGCCGTTGATCGAGACCGTACCCGCGCCGCGCGCAGGTTATCTTTCAATGATCCAGGCGCGCGAGGTGGGCGAAACCGCGGTGGAACTGGGCGCGGGACGAGCGCGCAAGGAAGACGCCATCGACCACGCGGTGGGAATTATGATCCATCGCAAGGTCGGGGATTATGTCGAAGCCGGCGCGCCGCTGTTCACCATCCACGCCAACGACCCGGCCCGGCTGGAATCTGCCCGCGCGCGGCTGCTCGCCGCCCACCAGTGGAGCGACCATCCCGTCCAGCCCCTGCCGTTGTTTTACGCCGTGGTTGGTGGGTAGGATTTTTCTGGTTCCCACGGTCCTCCGATAATACTGGTGAACCGTTCTCTTGCCGCTCCGAGGTCAGGTGGCCATTTGATATCCATACCGCCGCAGGAGCGCCTCGTCGCCTGCGTTCCCACGCTCCATCGTGGGTACGAGGTGATCTGTTTTATTGATTTTTCATCCTTCTTGTGGCATAATACCCATAATCGAATACAAAAGCGATGATGGAAACGAGTACGCGTTTCACGCGCCGTCAGCGAACCCGGGAATGGTGCGAGCCGGGGCGGCAGGGAACGGGGAAAATCCTTCCGGAGCTGCAATCTGAACGCGGGAACACCGCCAGTAGGTGCGCCGGTGATGCCGATCGTTAGTCAGGCGCGGATATCAACGCTTACAAGCGGGCGTATCTGACGGAGCGCCCACCGCAGGGTGGGTAGCAGGGTGGTACCGCGGGGTAATTTCCCGTCCCTGGTTGGGGACGGGTTTTTTTTGTTGATGGAGGCCGAATGTTCAAACCAGTTTCACCGAAACTCAATGTAACGCTGATGGAAGAGGGCGTCCTGCGCTTCTGGAAGAAGCACGATATCTTTCACCGCTCGATGAGCGAGCGTAAAGGCGGCCCGGAATACGTGTTTTACGAAGGCCCGCCCACGGCCAACGGCCGGCCGGGCGTCCATCACGTGCTGGCGCGCGCCTTCAAAGACATTTTCCCGCGCTATAAGACCATGCGCGGTTTCCACGTCAGCCGCCGCGGCGGGTGGGACACGCACGGCCTGCCGGTTGAGATCGAGGTGGAAAAGAAACTGGGCTTCACCAACAAACAGCAGATCGAAGCTTACGGCATCGAGAAATTCAACGAGCTGTGCCGTGAATCGGCGTTCACCTACATCCAGGAATGGGAGAAGCTCACCGAGCGCATCGCCTTCTGGGTCGATTTCGAGACGGCCTACATCACCTATAAGAACGAGTACATCGAGTCGGTGTGGTGGATCCTCAAGAACTTTTGGGAGAAAGATCTGCTCTACCAGGGTTTCAAAGTGGTGCCGTATTGCCCCCGCTGCGGCACGCCGCTCTCTGACCATGAGGTGGCGTTAGGCTACGAAGAGACGGACGACCCGTCGGTATTCGTGCGCATGCCGCTGGTGGATGCGCCGGGAACTTCGCTGCTGGTATGGACCACAACGCCCTGGACGCTGCCCGGCAATGTGGCCGTGGCGGTGCATCCCAACGTGGATTATGTCACCGTGGAACGCGAGCTGCAGGAAGGCGGCACGGAGCGCTTGATCCTTGCCGAGGCGTTGCTGCCCAGGCTGTTTGGCGACGAGCAGCCAGCCGTGGTTGATCGCTTCAAGGGCCGGGCGCTGAAGGGCAAGCGCTACCAGCCGCTGTTCACCTTTGTGCCGCCCAGCAAACCCGCCTACCGCGTG
>CALDSL010000102.1 GCA_937920255.1 uncultured Anaerolineaceae bacterium
TGTTGTGGTGTATCTGTCTATGCGATTTGTGAGATGTCAAGGAGAAGATCATGTTTAAGAAGAGACTTTCTATATTGTTGGGGATCGTAGCCATCGCTTCCATGTTGCTCTCGGCCTGCGGCGCGCCCCAGGCTCCTGAGCAGGTGGTTGTCACCGTGGAAGTCGAAAAAGTCGTCACCCAGCAGGTTGAAGTGGAAAAGCTGGTCACGGCGGTTCCAGAGGCGGTTGATACGAATATCGTCGCTCCGGACCCGACGACGATCACCTACATTATGCCCGATGACGCGGCGTCGCTCGACCCGCACCTGGCGTACGAAGGTACCAGCTACGAGATCATCAACAATGTTCTGGAACCGTTGATTTTCTTCAACCACGATAGCGCCAGCGATTATGTTCCCGCGCTGGCCAAGGAAGTTCCCACGGTTGAAAATGGCGGCATTTCGGAAGACGGCCTGACCTATACCTTCAACATCCGCGAGGGCATCAAGTTCGAGAATGGCAACGATCTGACCGCCTCTGACGCGGCCTATTCGTTCCAGCGCGTTCTGCTGCAGTCGGACCCGAACAGCGGCGCGTGGATGATGCTGGAAGCGATTATGGGTTACTCGTCTGGCGACGTGACCGAAAAGATTGCCGACGGCGAATATGCCGGCGATCAGGCGGCGTTGCTTGCCAATGCTTCGCCGGAAGAGCTGAAAGCCGTGTGCGAAGAAGTGCAGTCGCGCTTCGAAGCCGACGATGCCACCGGCACCTTCAAGGTTACCCTGGCGCAGCCGTGGGGGCCGTTCCTGGCCATCATCGCTCGCCCGTGGGCGTACATCATCGACCAGGATTGGGCGATTGAACAGGGCGACTGGGACGGAACTTGCGACACCTGGCAGAATTTCTACGCTCCCGGCCAGGAAGGCACCAAGCTGGCCAAGGTCATCATGGGCACCGGCCCGTACAAGCTGGATCACTGGACCCCGGATGTGGAATGGGTGCTGACCGCCAAGGAAGACTACTGGCGCCAGGAAGGCGACCCGATCTGGGAAGGTGGCCCCAGCGGCCCGGCCAAGGTCAAGCGGATTGTTCACAAGACCGTCACCGAGTGGGGCACGCGCTTTGCCATGCTGCAGACCGGCGACGCGGCCTGGGTGGACGTTCCTCTGACCAACCGCTCGCAGGCGGATGCCTGGGTGGGTGAGAGTTGCGACGCCTACACCGGCGAATGCGTGCCGGTGGGCGACGGCAGCGGCCCGCTGCGCGTGTGGCCCAAGCTGGTCTACCCCGGACGCACCGACATCTTCCTCAACTTTAACGTCAAGACCGGCGAAAGCGGCTCGAACGCCTACATCGGCAGCGGCCAGCTTGATGGCAACGGCATCCCGCCGGACTTCTTCTCGGATATCCACATGCGCAAAGCGTTCTCGTACTGCTTTGACTACGATACCTATATCGAAGAAGGTCAGAACGGCGACGGCGTGCGCAACAACGGCGTGATCATCACCAACATGCTCGGCTACAACCCCGACCAGGAAATGTACATGTTCGATATGGACAAGTGCAAGGAAGAACTCGAACTGGCCTGGGACGGACAGGTGGCGGAGAAGGGCTTCCGCGTGCAGGGCGTGACCGGCACCGGTTACACCATGAACATGACCGCGCTGGCGATCTTGCAGTCGAACCTGCGCACGATCGATCCGAAGTACCAGATCGAAATCGTGACCCTGCCGTGGCCTTCGTACCTGGCGGCCTTCCGCGCGGGCCTGCTGCCCATCGCGGTCAGCGGCTGGCAGGAAGACTACCACGACCCGCACAACTGGGTGCAGCCGTTCCTGATCGGCACGTATGCCAACCGCACCAACGTGCCCGAAGAGTTCCGCGCCATCTTCCGCCCGCTCATCGAGCAGGCCGTGGTGGAGCCGGACGCCGACAAGCGCGCCGAGCTGTACTACGAAGTTGCCAAGCTGCGCTTTGAGAACGTGCCGCAGGTCAACCTCTCGCAGGACGGCGAGCGCCATTACGAACAGCGCTGGGTGAAGAACTTCTTCTGGAATCCCGTGCTCGGCTACCGCTACTTCTACGCGTACGATCTGGCTGGCAACGAATAACGGCGATTGTACTTCATGCATCAAACCGGTGAGGGGGAAACCCCTCACCGGGATGAAAGATTGAGGTTCCGGTATGACCGCATATATCATTCGACGTTTCCTCCAACTTCCGATAACGATTTTAGGGGTCACGATCTTTATCTTTGCCATGCTGCAGCTGCTCTCTCCGGTGGAGCGATCTGCGCTGTATATCACCACCACACCGCAGAATGACGCGGCCATCGACGCGATTATCAATAAGTACGGTTTGAACGATCCGTTTTATGAGCAGTACTGGCGCTGGCTGGTGGGTCAAAAAGACCCGGTGACCGGCGAGCGCTTGGGCGGCGTGATCTTTGGCGACTTGGGCTATTCGCGCACCGGGCGCATGCCGGTGAAGGACCTGATCGGTTTCCGGCTGCCCGCCACGGTGGAACTGGCGCTGTGGAGTGTGATGCCCATCATCGGTGGCGGCGTCCTGCTGGGGGTGATCGCCGCGATCAATCACAACAAGCTGATCGACCAGTTGATCCGCGTGTTTGTGACCATCGGCTGGTCGTTCCCGACGTTTGTGTTCGGCCTGCTGCTGCTCCTGCTGTTTTATGCCAAGCTACGATGGTTCCCACCCGGCCGGCTTTCGGACGAGATGATGATGGTGGTTTCCTCGCCGGGTTTTGTGCAATACACCAAAATGTACACTTTCGACGGGCTGCTCAACCTGCGCTTTGACGTGTTTTGGGATGCGTTCAAGCACCTGATCATGCCCATCGTTACCCTTTCGTATGTGATCTGGGCGCAAATTTTACGCGTGACGCGCTCTTCGATGCTGGAGACGCTGCGCCAGGATTACATGACCACCGCGCGCGCGAAGGGTTTGAGCGAGCGCACGGTGATTTACCGGCACGCATTCCGCAACGCGCTGATCCCGGTGGTGACGCTGGGCGGCCTGATGGTGGTGAATCTGCTCAACGGGGTGGTGGTGACGGAAGTGATCTTTGACTATCCCGGGATGGGCTCGGCCGCGGCGCGCGCCGCCGGCAGCCTGGACTCGCTGGCAGTGCTGGGCTTTGTGCTGTTCGGAGGTTTTGTGCTCATCCTCTCCAACATGGTGGTTGACGTGCTGTACGCGGTGATCGACCCGCGCATCCGCGTCAACAGCTCGGGAGGTGCATAGTGGACGCCGAAAGCGTTTCCAAAGAGGCCGCGCCGGTCACGCTGCAAGAGGTGGTGACGGAAGACCGGCTGCGCAAGAAGAACTGGTTGGAACGGCACATGAGCCCGCAGTGGTACCGCCTGTTGCAGGGCGTGTTTACCAATCCGCTGTCGGTGATCGGGATCATCATCACCTCGATGTTTATCCTGATCGCGATCTTCGCTCCGGTGATCGCGCCGCCGATCAACGAGACGATTGACCCGAACCTGATCCCGCGCGACGGCTACGCGGCGGAACCCAAGCCGCCGGGCACACTCTGGAAGCGCGAGCCGCCGCCCGTGCCGAGCTGGTACAAGACGATCTACAAGAATGACAAGTGGAACCACCTGCTGGGCACCACCGGCGGGCAGTTCGACATCTGGTACGGGATTGTGTGGGGCACGCGCACGGCGCTGTTCGTGGGCGTGGTGATCACGTTTGTGACGGTGATCATCGGGCTGATCGTAGGGGTGCTCTCGGCGTTCTACGGCGGCTGGCTGGACGATGTACTCTCGCGCCTGACCGAGATTTTCCTGGCGTTCCCGTTCCTGCTGGCCGCGCTGACCCTTTCGGCCATCCTGGTGCCGCTGTTTGGGCGCGGCATCTGGCCAGCAGTGATCGCGCTGATCACTTTTGGCTGGATGACGTACGCCAGGATGATCCGCGGCGAGGTGCTTTCGGCCAAGGAGCGCGATTACGTGATGGCGGCGAAGGTGGTGGGCGTGCCGGATGGGCAGATGATCTTGCGCCATATCCTCCCCAATGCGATCTACCCGGTGCTGATCATGGCGTCGATGCGCGTGGGCGACTACGTGCTGTCGTTCGCCACGCTGAGCTTCCTGGGCGTGGGCACCGAGATCGGGTACGCCGACTGGGGGCAGATCGTCAGCTTCAGCCGGGATTGGATCCTGAGCCTGGACGTGTACTGGTACATCATCGTCTTCCCAGGCGTGGCGCTGCTGCTGTTCGGCCTGGGCTGGAACCTGATCGGCGACGCCCTACGCGACATCATGGACCCACGCTTAAGCCGGGGAACATAAAAAGCTTAATCACGAATAAGTGCCGAATTTTCACGAATGGCACGAATAAAGCAAAAGATTTAAAAAAAGCTTTATTCGTGCCATCCGGTTTTATTCGGCTTTTATTCGTGTTAACGCTTTTTGTTCTATGCTGTAAAAGAGCCTCGCTGTGGGTTTGTGCTACAATGAAGGTACATTAGCGAAGATTCCGTACCGGGCAGCCGCCACGGGGTTCGTCCAGTGGCGGCTTTTCCTTTCCCCGCCGGGGAAGGGAATGCGGCAGGCGCGCTTCCGCCGGAGCATCGATGAAGGTGCGGGCGCAGATAGGCACGGCAGGCGCTGATGGGGAGTTCCAATGACTGAACGATATACCGCCGAATTACGGTGGATGGGCGGCGAGGACGGCTACGGGTTTATGGTGGAGCAGGATGGGCGCGAGGTGCTTGTGCGCTACGATCCGCTGCCGGGCGAGGGTTTCCGGGTGCTGATGGAAGGCGAGGAGTGCGCATTTGAGATCGTGGAGGGTCGCAGGGGGCTGACGGCGGCCAATATCAACCAGGCCGATGTGCCGCCGCGGCCGCACTACACCCGCCCGCCCAACAGCCCGGGGCGCTAGCGGGCGGCATGGCTGGCTTTTCGGCCTGGCGATTCACCGCGAAGCGAGCGAAGAACGCGAAGGAAACGCGAAGTTTTCTGAATAATTTTCCTTCGTGTTATCTTCGCGTTCTTCGCTTCTTATCACCCTGCGGGTCGCGGTTAGGCTTTTTACGAGCCTGTTAAAAACACCGCTATGGGCTAGAATGAGCCGGTTTTGACATCTCCGGCGCGCTGGTAGGCGGCGAGGATGACGCCGCTGGGCGTGGCGCTGGAGGCGGTGAGCCGGTAGGCGGCGGGGATGGCGCCGGCGCCGAACAGGCGCTTGCCGCTGCCCAGCGTGACCGGGAAGATCTTGAGCCACAGCTCGTCGGCCAGGTCGTAGGCCAGCAGGAGCTGGATGAGCTGGCTGCTGCCGTGCACCTGGATGGGCGGGCCGTCTTCCTGCTTGATGGCACGGATGGCGGCCGGCACGTCGCCCTGGAGCGGGATGGTTTCCTGCCACGAGAGGTCAACCGGGCGGCTGGTGACCACGTATTTGCGCGAATCTTTGAAGGGGTCGTCAACGCCCTGCTGGGGCCAGTAGCCGGCGAAGATATCGAAGGTGGTGCGACCGAGGAGCAGGTCGAAGGGCGGGGTCATCTGGCGGCCCATTTCTTCGCCCAGGGTGTCATCGAAGTAGGGCACCGTCCAGCCTTCGAGGTTGAAGCCGCCGTAGGGGTCTTCGCCCTCGCCGCCGGGGGCCTGCATCACGCCGTCGAGGGAGA
>CALDSL010000103.1 GCA_937920255.1 uncultured Anaerolineaceae bacterium
CGGTCGGTGATCCACACCGGCAGGCCGCCGAGCAGCACGGCCAGCACGCCCAGCAGCGGCGCCTGCCAGTAGAACGAGCCGCGCGCCACGGCGTAGGTCTCCACCGGCGACTGGCCGCGCAGCAGCATCCAGCCGGCTGCCAGGCCGATCAGTACGCCCAATGCCAGGGAGATCCAGATCAGCCGGTTGGTGGTGAGCAGCACCTCTGGACCCACTGCGTTGGCCCACACAAAGATCATCAGGTGCGAGAAGTCCTGCAGCGCGTGTTCGAGCAGGCGCAGGAAACCGGCCAGCGGGTTGGCGCGCATGGTTTCCAGCAGCACCATGGGGTTGGCGTCGGGGGCGGAGACGATTCGGTTATAAAAGACGAAGCGGAACAAGAGAAAACCTACCAGCACCGCGGCGTACGGAATCCAGGCGCGCAGCGCGCGGCCCAGGCTGCGGATGACCGGCTCGCCTTTCTGATGCAGCATGAACCACAGCAACAGCGGGCGCAGCAGCTCCAGGCCGGCGAAGTATTCCATCGTCAGGAGATGGATCAGCGCGGCAGCCATGGATGGGATGGTGAATAGCCAGTAGTTGCGCGGGCGGCGGTAGGCCCACACCATGCCCGCCAGCGAGGCGGTGAACAGCAGGAAGCTGAGGAAGTGCTGGGTGTAGGCCACCGGAATCGTCTGCTGGGAAAAGCCGGGAAAGAGCAACAACAGCAGCCCCATCCAGCGCAGTTGCCAGGTTTTGTGCGGCCAGATACCCTCCAGGGCGATCACCAGGAACATCACGCCGGCCCAGCGCTGCAGCAGGCCAAATACCTGCCACACGATGGGGGTCATGCCCAGCACGGGCACGGTCAGCGTATAGGTCCACGCGGAGAGCGGGCGGATGTGGTAGAACAGATCCCAATAAACCGACGGATTGTTAAAACGGGAAAGATAAATCACCGGCCAGTCGTCCCAGTAAAAGCCCAGGCGGGGCAGGTACACGCTGTAGACCACCAGCAGCACTGCCACGCTGAGCACGGGGTAGAACCAGCGGGAAAGCAGGAAAGCGCGCAGTTTCATATTGGGATGATACCACAAGCCGACATGGGATATTTGGAGTGTGTTTTGTTGTTTCTGTTTGCGCGTAGCGCAAACAGAAACAACAAAACACACTCCATACCACTTTACTGCCCGGAGAGCAGATCCTGGATCGGCGTGCCGTTGACGGTGATGGTTGCCCGCTCGACGGTGGAGAACTGCAGCGCGGTGTGCTCGATCTGGGCGATGATGCGCGGGTCGTCGCACACGCCGCCCGAGACAAGCTGCCCCTTGAGACGGATGACGGCTTCACCGTCATTGAGCGCCAGTGAGTCCAGCGTCAGGTTGGACTGGTACAGGGCGTTGTACAGCCCCGACTCGCCGTAATCTTTGCTGTGCAGTGAGAGCAGCTTTTCCAGCGAGGCGCGCAGCACGGCCTGGGTGCGCGGCACCTGCACGCGCACGCTCACCGCGCTGTCACCACATCCGACCGCCGGGCCGCTGGCGCCGTTGTCATTCATGGCGATCAGGAAGATGTTCACCGTGGTGGTGGTGTTGGAAGGCGGCGCGCTGGTGGGCGGAACGCTCGTCGGTGGAACCCTGGTTGGCGGTACGCCGGTGTTGACCGGGACGCCCACCACCGTCGGCGGGGGCGTGGGGCTGGCATTTCCCGTCACCGGGGCGCCGGTGGTGGGCTGCGCCTGCGGCTGGGTGGGCTGCGCGGCCTGCGCCTGGGTGGCGCTGGCGGCCGCGGCCTGGGTGGCGGCTGGTGAAGCGGCCGGCAGGCTGGGGGCAACCGTGAGGGTGGGGAAGAGCGGCGTGGGCTGCGCGCTGAGCACCCGGGTCAGGCTGCAAGCGCCGGAGACCAGCGCGAAGATAACGGCGATCATGAGAAAGGAAGCTTTGTGCTTCATGGCGGGCTTCTCCTGGTTGGCGAATACACGTTCCGCTCCGGCCGGATGCCGGCGGGCGCGGTGTTCCATGCTAATGACGCTGGAAAATTGAGAAAGTTCCGCAGGTGGGACGGTCGGTTAGCTGCCTACCGCCCATATCTCGATGCCGCGCTTGGTTTGCAGCAGCAGGCGCTGCCCGTCGCGCAGGAAGGCCGCCCACTGTACGTCGGGGACGGACTGCAAATCCGCGGCGATGCTGCCGCTGGCCAGGTCGGCGATCTGCGGGTAGACCAGCAGCAGGCTGCCATCCGGGCTGACCGCGGCCGGGCCGCTGCCGGCGATGGACGGGAACGTCTTCAGCAGCTTGCCGTCCTTCATGCTCCAGATGTAGCCGCTGCTGCTGATCAGGCTGCTTTCATCGGGTGAAAACGCCAGCTTGCCGCAGATGCTCTTATCGCCGGTCAGGATCAGCTTGGGGCTGGAACCGAGCCGCACCTCATAGATGTATATGAACTGGCCGCCCACCGTGCAGTAGGCCACGCGCCCGCCGCTGTCGCTGGTGGCATATTCAAACCCGCTGCCCTGGGGAATGTTGTCCAGCAGCGCCCGGCCGCTGGGCATATCGAAAAAGCGCAGCACGCCGTCGAAGCAGGACATGATGCTGCCGTTGCGGTTGAAGCCGCAGCCGCTCAGGTCGGAATAGCGGAACAGGTAGCTGCCGCTGGAAACGTCGTAGGTATCCACAAACTTGCGCCACGGCGTTTCCACAAAAATGGCCAGGGTGTCCATGCCGGCGAAGCGCGCTTCCAGGTGGGTGGCTTCGGGGTAATTGCCCAGCGTGGAAAGCTGGTCGCCGGAGGCCGGATCGATCAGCGCCACGTTCTCCAGCAGCGAATAGGCCACCAGGCGGCCGTCTGAGCGGATCTGCGGGGTCTTGTCCACGTCGAAAGGCTCGCTGGCGCGCAGTTCTTTCTCGCTGACGGTGTCGAACAGGCGCAACATGCCGTCCTCCGACGTGGTCAGGAACGTTTTACCGTCGGGCGCGAACGAAAAACCGGTGATGCGCGCCGGCAGCCCGTTGATGTAGCGGGTGACGGTGGTAGTGTCGGTATCAAAGATCATCAATGTGGACGGGAACCAGCGGTTGTCGGGCAACTGCCGGTCGGTGAGCTGGTCGTTGTAGAGCACGGCCACCTCGCTCGAGCCATCGAGGAAGCCGTAGGCCCCGGCGGTGAGGATATCCGTCTGGGTTTCCGAGAGCTTCTTTTCGATGCGCAGCGCCATGTTATTCCACAGCTTGCCGTCACCGGTAAAGGCCACGTTGAGAATTTCACTGCTTTCAAACAGCATGCGCGACGAATCGGGGGAAAACAGCGGGGCGCTGTCGACGTTGTAGATGGTGTAAATCTGCTGCCAGGCGGCCGTGTCGACCAC
>CALDSL010000104.1 GCA_937920255.1 uncultured Anaerolineaceae bacterium
TTCTTCGAGCAGGCCACCGAGCTGCTCAACGCCGTGCCCGACGTGGGCGACGAAACCCGCTGGCGCATTATCCACCAGATGGGCGAGGTGTACCAGTTTATCGGCAATTACGACACCTCGCTGGCGGTACTGCAAAGCGGATCCGACCTGCTGCAAAGCAAGCTGCTGACCCCGGCGCAGCGCGCGGCCCTTTACCGCTGCATGGGCGACACAGCCCATAAAAAAGGCGATCAGGAACAGGCGATTGTGTATCTGAATCAGGCGCTGGAAATCATCGGCGAGCCGTGCGATCCGGCTTCGAACACCGAGGCCGCCTTGATCTATGCGCGGCTGGGCTGGTGCTACTTCATGAAGTCGGATTTTGAGCCGGCCAAAGAAGCGGTCAACCAGTCGATGGTGTACGCCAGCAATGCGCGCAGCGTGACCACCCTGGCCATGGCCGAGAACTACCTGGGCGGCATCTTCTACCGCCTGGGGGACCTGCAACAGGCATTGCAGCACACGCGCACTGCCATGGATTACTGGCAGGAGATTGGCTACAGTTGGGGCGTGGCCGCCATTTTAAGCAACCTGGGCATCCTCGAAAGTGCGTCGGGTAAATGGCAGGCAGCGTACAACTCGATTAAACGCAGCCTGGAACTGCGCCAGAAGATGGGCGATGTGGATGGCGTGGCGATCACCAACCATAACCTGGGCCAACTCGTGAGCAGCCTGGGCGAAGCGGCCCAGGCCGAAATCCACTACCGCGACAGTTTGGCCATCTCCCGGCCGCTGCAGATGAACTGGCACGCAGCCAACTCGTATGTCGGCCTGGCGCAGTGCCTGCTGGCGCAGAACCGGCTGGATGAGGCCATGGAGGCGCTGGAAGAGAGCGTCCACCTCGCGCAGGAGATCAACGCGCCGGATGTCATCGCTGAAGCTTCCTGCACCCAGGCCGAGATCCAACTGGCACAGGGTTTGGTGATCGAATCCGAGGAAAGCGCCCGCAATGGAGCCGCGCTGGCCTTCCAGATCGGCCACAGTTCGCTACGCGCCTCGGCCTGGCGGCTGACCTCCGCCAGCCTGCTCCAGCAAGGGCGTATTCACCAGGCCCGAGAAGCGCTGGAAGTCGCCTGGGAAGCACTGGCCGATGGTTCTGACCAACTGGAGCATGGACGGCTACACGTCCAGGCGATGTTAATCGCCGCTGCCTGTCACGACGCTGAACAGGCGAAAGGGCACCGGGCGGAGGCGACCAGCATTTTTCAGCGCCTGAACGCCGCGCGCGAGCTGGCCCAGTTGGCCGCCATGCCAACCGAAATATGAGCAAAAAGGGGGGATAACTCGCCAACCAAATATGTTACATATTACTAACCACACTGTAAATGTTTTATACAATTATTGCAGATATACTAGTTGAGAAGACCAACGCACAGAAACGGCAAATCCATTGAAAAATGGAGACGCAAAGCCAAAGGGTCTACACGAGAGGCAACTCCCGCACGATAGCCTGGCTACCTAGGCCACATAACCTGCACAGAAACGGCAAACCCATCGAAAGGTGGCGGCGCAAAGCTTCGGTCTACATTGTAAAGGTTCGTCTTTACAACATGACAGTCGGGCTGCCTAGGCAAAAGGTTGTTTTTCCTTCCCCTATGGCAGCGTACACCATAGGGTTTTTCGGTTCAGTAAGCCTGAAGGCAACCGAAAGGGGGACATGACGATTACGATCAACGCCATCCAAACTGCTCAAGCATCAGAACAAATTGATTGCGTCAACGCATAACATCCTGAGAAACATCGAAATAAGGGGAGACTCGAATGAGCAAAACACAGAAAATCCTTTGTATCGTGATCGGCGTGCTGGTACTCGCGGCACTGGTCATTCCCATGGCAGCACCCAAAATTGCGCAGCCGGCGCAGGTGGCCGGTAACCTGGTCTGGTCTGGCGGCTGGTTGTGGTCAGGTGGTTGGTTGTGGTCTGGCGGCTGGCTGTGGTCGGGTGGTTGGTTGTGGTCGGGTGGCTGGCTGTGGTCTGGCGGTTGGTTGTGGTCCGGCGGCTGGCTGTGGTCTGGGTAAACCATCGTCCATCGAGAACGCCCTTCACCGGTTATCCTCATCGGTACGTTGGTCTGGCAAGACATGCAGCGTATCGATGAGGATACCGGTTTGTACATTCGACCGCCCCGGGAACGTCATCATCCATCTGCAATACAGTCTACGTCACGGAAGGTTCACGTTCGAACATGCAGAAGCCCACTGGTCTGCCCCTGAGAACCAAAGAACAAACGCCCGCACCCATTTCTGGTTGTGAGCCGCCATCGCGTGACAGCCTTCTCGAGGTGATGAAACGGGCCAACGAGATTGCCATGACCGCCACCACCTGGGATATGGTGCAGGCGATGCTGGGCCTGATGATGGAAATCACACAGGCCGATTCCGCGAATTTCTTCAAGCTTGACCCCGACACGGATGAACTGGTGATCACCCACGTGCGCGGCGAAGGGGACTCCAGCCACCTGATTGGCTTGCGGCTCAATCGCAACAGCGGCGTGCCGGGCGTCACCCTGTGCGATGTCAAGGTCGTCATCGCGGGCGATCTGCTCCCGGATCTGGATTGGCTCAACGTGGTGGACCCGCTGAATGCAGCCCGCAAGCGCAACGTCATTAATCTGCCGGTGGTCAACAGCGATTGTACCCTGGGCGTTATCCAGCTCTTTAACTTCGAGCAGGCCGAAATTGACCTGTTGATGCTGCTGGCCGACCGGCTGGCGGTGGAGATGGTTCACCGCAACACCATGGAAACAACGCAGCGCTCCAACCAGCGCTTGCACACCCTGGTGGATATTTTGGGCGCCATCGGCGGCACGCTGGACCGCAACCGCCTGCTGCACCTGGTCACCGAAAGCGCATCCCGGCTGGTGAACGCCGAACGCAGTTCGGTCTTTCTGGTGGATCCGATCACGCGCGAAATGCTGTATCAGGTGGCCTACCAGTCGCCGGAGCAGAAACAACCCGACCAGCCCATCCCGGCGCGTCAGTTGCGCTCGGCGGCAAACGAACCCAAAACTCGCCCCAGGCTGGGGCAGTTGGGCGAATTTTCCCACTTTAACCGCTCGGCCATCACGGTGCCCTTGAGCAGCCAGGCCAACGACCAGGATAGCGACCGGAAAAACGTGCTCGGCGGTTTGATGGTATTCAACAAACAGAACGCGGTTTTCCAGGAAGACGACGCCCAGTTGATGGAAATCCTGGCACGGCAGGCCAGCAATAACCTGCAGATCGCGGAGATGTACGAGAGCGCCGGCGAGCTGTTCCTGGGTGTGATCAAAGCCCTGGCCGCGGCCATCGACGCGAAGGACCCGTATACTCAGGGCCACTCACAGCGCGTGTCCGATTTTTCGGTGCTGATCGCGCGCGAGTTGGGGTTTGAGTCGGGCTGGATCAACGATCTACGCATCGGCAGCCTGTTCCACGACATTGGCAAGATTGGCATCTCCGATGAAATCCTGTTGAAAAATGGCAAGCTCACCGAGCGCGAATACGAAGTGATGAAAGCGCACCCGCGCCTGGGCGGCAATATTTTGCGCCAGGTGAAAATGCTCGAGCCATCGTTGCCCGCTATTTTGGAACACCACGAACGCCTGGACGGTTCCGGTTACCCGGGCAAGCTTTCGGGCCAGCAGATTTCGTGGATGGGGCGCATCGTGGCCGTGGCCGATGTGTACGATGCCATGACCTCCAACCGCCCCTACCGCATCGGCTACCGCACCGAAAAAGTACTGGCGTATCTCAAACAGCAAGCCGGGATTCAGTTTGACCTGGAGTGCGTGCTGGCGTTGGAACAGGTGCTGGCGCGCGCAAAACCGGTCAATCTGGGCACCACCGGGCGGCTCAGTTTCGATCCGCTCCTCTGATCGCCCTGCGTACGCCATGCGAACCGCCACAGCCTACTTCCGCAAACACACATTCACCATCGCCCTGGTGGCCATCCTGCTGGGCATCGCCTTCAGCGCCGGCTGGTGGACGAACGAGCTGGGCGGCGACCCCAACCAGCGGCTGGTGGAAAGCGCCTATGAAACCGTGGCCGGCCAGTCGATTTTCAACCGCCAGACCGGCACGGAACTGGCGTATGCCGCCGTGCGCGGTATGCTGGCCACGCTCGACGACCCGTACGCGGAACTGATCGAACCCGAAGCTGCCAAAAATTTGGTCAGCACCTTCAACGGGCAGATGGGCGTGGTGGGGCTGTACGCCGAGAATAAAGACCGCCGGGTGGTCGTTTCCATCGTCTTTCCGGGCGGGGCCGCCGAAGCAGCCGGGTTGAAGCCGGGGGATGAGATTCTCGCCATCGACGGCACGCCGCTCGATCAGGCCAGCGATTCGTCCGAAACCGGGCTGTTGTTGCGCGGGGCGCCGGGCAGCCGCGTGCAGATAACCGCACGGCGCGGCGAAGAAGTGCTCGAATTTGCGCTGGTACGCAAAGAGCAGCAGTTTGTGTCCTGGAAAATGCTCGCGGATGGGGTCGGTTATATTGCCCTCAGCGCCTACAACCAAACCGCCAGCCAGCAGATGCAGCGCGCGCTGGAAGAATTGCTCCAGCAGCAGCCCCAGGCGCTGGTGTGGGACCTGCGCAACAACGAGGGCGGCGATATGCAGGCCGCGCAGCAGATATTAAGCTATTTTATCGAGGACGGGCTGTTGTTCACCGCGGAACTGACCGGCGGGCGCAGCATGGCCTTCGAGGCCAAAGGCGGCGCGCTGGCCCCGGATCTTCCGCTGGTGGTGCTGGTGGATCATACCACCTACTCCGCCGCGGAGACATCCGCCGCGGCGGTCGCCAAAACCGGACGAGGGAAAACAGTGGGCCAAACCACGTACGGAAAAGGCGTTATCCAGGCCACCATGCCGCTGCCAGGCGACACGATGCTGCAAATGACCGTGGCGCGCTGGCTCGCGCCAGACGGGGCGTGGTACCACGAAAAGGGCGTACCGCCGATGATTGCCGTCCAGGACGATCCCGCCACCGAAGCGGATGAAATCCTGGAAAAGGCCTTGCACACCCTGCGCGAACCATAAGGACGTCGGAAGGCGTAATCGAGTTCAGGTTGCAGCGATGCAACTGCTGAGGATGCGACCTGAGCAGGCATATTTGATAATAGGTATGGCGTACCGCCCTAACGATCATTCTGCTCAGCGGCGGTTGCTTCCACCCCGAGATAATGCTATAGTATGCGCCTGCTGCCGGGATTTTTCGTGCAAGAGGAGATGCCCCTGTATGTTGCAAAAACCCCAACCCGTCCTCGTAGCTGACCGTTTTCCCAGGCTGCTCACCGCCCTGCTCGATTTGCTGGCGGATCTTCGCGATGAAGAATGGCAGCAAAGGGTGCACGGAGACTGGTCGGTGAAAGATCTGGCCGCTCACCTGCTGGGTGACGAGCTGAACATCCTTTCCGGCAAGCGCGACGGTTATCGCGAACAGGTTGGCCCGCTGGACACCTGGAACCGTCTGGTGGAATTCATCAACCACCGGAATGCGCAGTGGGTGGAGGCGATGCGGCGTCTCAGCCCGCGCGTGATCCAGGAACTGCTTCTGATCAGCGGCAATCAGGCGAACGCGTTTTTTCAAAGTCTGGACATGCACGCCACCGGCTGCCCTGTGGATTGGGCCGGTCCAGACCCCGCCCCGGTGTGGTTGGACGTAGCGCGCGAGTTCACGGAACGCTGGCATCATCAGCAGCATATTCGTCAGGCCGTGAACAAACCCGGCGCCATGGAACCATACTTTCTCGCGCCGGTACTGGCCACGTTTGTTTTTGCCCTACCGCGTACGGTGCAGGAATTATCCGCCCCAGATGGAACCGCGCTCAGGTTAATCATCACGGGAGAGGCCGGCGGTGTATGGACGGTGCTGCGTGAATCCAGCCGCTGGGAACTATACTCCGGCAGCGCCGGCGCTGTTCAGGCGCTGGTTGAAATGCCTCAGGAAATCGCCTGGCAGGTATTTACCCGTGGAATCTCCAAAGAAACCGCCCGCCAGTACGCGGCTCTTTCCGGCGATATGACTCTGGCGGAAGAGGTGCTGACGGCAACCGCGATCATCGTCTAACCGCCAGGGCCGCCGGCATTAGATCGGAACAAACGTGTCCTGCAGCACAATCTCCAGCGGGCCGGTTTTCTTTAAATGAGCGCGCAGGATATCCACCGTGCGATCCTCATGCGTCTGGCGGTTGTGTCCGTATTTGGCGGGCACGCCCTGCTCGGTGATGAAGGCAGCGCGGTAGATTTTATCCGGCCGGACTTCCTCGTCACCCACGAAAATTTTGTGGATGCGCTGCATCGGCGGGTTTTCGATCTTGAAGAACACCCGGATGCCGTCAGCGCGTTTAACATAGCCGCCCATTTGCCGGAACGGATCGGTGGAGAACGTGCTTTCCAGGTTCTCCTCCAGCATTTGTTTCAGTTCCGCGCCGCTGAACTCCACTGTTGAGACCGGCGGGTTCATCGGCGCCATGTTGTACAGATCGTTCACAGTCACCGGGCCGGGTATCACCGGCGCGCCATAGCGCCAGCCGTTGGAGAAGGCGATCTGCGCGCCGGTATGACTGCGCAATGCCTGCACCAGCAGGTTATCCATCGTAGACTCCAGCACGCGCCCGCGGTCGAGCGGAAGGCGCGTCTCGCCCACCACTTCGTCGAGCATTTCCGCGTGAGGCTGCAGGGCGGCTCGCACCATTTCCTGCACGCGCGGGTCTGGCTCAATCGCTTCGCCGACTTCGATCAGCCGGTGGGAGTAATCTGTCACTTTGCCATTGTCCACGGTTAAGTCAATTCGGGTCAGGAATGAACCGTGGCTGCCCGACTGGGTCACCAGCGCAGTTCCCTGTTTCACCGCTGCCAGCAACCGGTGGTGCGTATGCGCGCTGAGGTCGACATCCACGCCGGGAATCTCCTTCATCAATTGCAGATCTTGCGGAAAACCCAGGTGTGACACCAGCACGACCAGATCGACCTTCTCCTCGCCGCGCAGCCGGTCAATTACACCGGGCAGTTCCTGGCGGCCGTCCGTGAAGAAGATGCCTTCGCTGAACTTGGCCGGCATGTTTTTATCGACAATGTTGGATGCGATCCCAGCCAGACCGATTCGCAGCCCGCCGGTTTCGATAACTTCGTACGGTTTGAACAGAAGCTGCCGGCTGTCCTGGTGATAGACGTTCATCGCCAGCATGGAATAATTCAGCCTGGATGCCAGTTTTTGAAACCCCACCGGGGTATAGGCGAACTCCCAATGCGCAGTCATCCCGTGCAGGCCAAGCGCGTTCATCACCGGCAGCAGCGCCTCACCCTTGCTTTCCACGGCCGGATAAGTGCCGTGGAAGGTGTCTCCACCGTCTACAAACAGCACCTCCCCACCCCGCTCGGCTCGGATTTCATTCACCAGCGCAGCAATGCGCGCGTAACCGCCGGCCTTGCGGTAAACCACCCGGCCTTGTTCCCAGAACAACTCAGGGTGCAACGCCATGTAGGCGTGGCTGTCATTCATTTGGACAATGGTCAATTGATTTTTCAAAAGTCTCTTCTCTCCCACCAGTAGAATTGATTTCCCCATTTTATTGGATGCAACACAACAGCCGGAAGTGACAACAGACTTGCTTATATGTTCGTTCGCGTCATTTGGCGCAACCCACGCAGCGTGACCGGCTTTTCAAATAACGACCATACTTCCACAACCCTTACAAAAACTGCGCATCCTTGTTTTCGACTCCTGCTACAATACGATCATGAAGATGAACCGGGTGGAGCAGAGGCGGTGCATTGAATAAGCGCATTCTCTATTACTGGAATGAGGCGCGGTCGAATTACTGGTTTATCCCCAGCCTGATGGTGCTGGCGGCGATTGGGCTATCCTTCATCACATTAAACTTTGACCGCACCGCGTACGCGTCCGCGGAGCGCCTGCGCTTCTTCTGGGGCGGCGGGCCGGACGGCGCGCGCGGGATGCTGGAAGTGATCGCCGGCTCGATGATGACCGTGGCCACGCTCACATTTTCCATCACCACGGTCACATTCTCACAGGCATCGGCGCAGTTTGGGCCGCGGTTGCTGCGCAACTTCATCCGCGACACGGGCAACCAGGTTGTGCTGGGCACATTCGTCGCAACATTTGTGTACTGCCTGCTTGTATTACGCGCCATCCGTTCGGCGGTTGAGTCAGAGCCTGGCATCCTGGGGCAAAAAGAGTTTGTGCCGGAATTTTCCATTTCGGTCGGCATTCTCATGGCGCTGGCCAGCCTGGGGGTGCTGATCTACTTTATCCACCACGTTTCCCAGTCCATCTACGCGCCCAATGTGATTGCCCACGTGGCCGATGATATGACCAAGGCGATCGACCGGCTGTTTCCAAAAGAGGATGACCCATATCCTTCGCCGGAAAGCCTGGAAACCCCACCCGAACTGCCGGAGGGTTTTGAAGAGAAGGCGGTGCGCGTCGACGCCCTCAAAAGCGGTTATCTGCAAGCGTTGGATTACCCGTACCTGCTCTCGCTTGCCAACCAACACAACCTGACCTTGCAAGTTCACCACCGCCCGGGGCATTTTGCCATCTATGGTGATGATCTGGCTTTGGCATGGCCGCCGGAGCGCATCAACAAGGACATCCTGCGCAGCCTGACGGACGCATTCACCATCGGTAAGGTGCGCGTGGCGCCACAGGATGTGGAATTTGCCATGGATCAACTGGTGGAAGTCGCGGTTCGCGCGCTATCACCCGGGATCAATGACCCCTTCACCGCCATGAACTGCATCGACTGGCTGGGTGTCGGGCTTTCCCGGTTGGCAGAAAAGAAAATCCCACCGCCGTATATGACCGGCACGGATGGAGCAATACGCATCTTCCTGAAGCACCCGGTCACGTTCCAGGGGCTGGTGGATACAGCTTTCAACCAGATCCGCCAATATGCCATCAACACGGCCTCGGTCCAGATCCGTTTGTTGGAAGTGATCGCGGTGATCGCCGAACACACAGATGATCCCAGAGAACTGGCAGCCCTGGAACGGCAGGCGAGAATCATCCGGCGCATGAGCCATATGCACCTGGAAGAACGAGATGACATCAACGATGTAGACGAACGTTACCAGAAGGTGGAAGAAGCCGAGTAAGACAGATCCATTTAACACAAGAATCTAATCACGGAGGATGTTAATATGGAGGGAATCGACCTTCGGGCAATGTTCTTTGGGGATTTACAGTGGTCCGCTGTGGTTGAAATCTTCATCCGGGCCGTCATCATGTATGGATACACGATCGTCCTGTTCCGTTTCGTCCTGGGCATCCGCGGGATTTCAGAACTATCCCCATATGAGTACATTATCATTATCGCGCTCGGCTCTGCGCTTGGCGACCCAATGGCAAACCCGGATATGCCGCTGGCGACCGGTCTTCTGGTCGTCACCTTGCTGGTGCTGATGGATAAAGGTCTGGTGTTGCTTACCAACCGGTTCCCCAGCATCGAAGCTCGCCTGGAGGGTGAGCCAGCGCGGCTGGTGATCAACGGCCGTCTGGATACGGATGGTTTGCAGGAGGCGAACCTTAGCCGGGATGAGATATTTGCGTATCTGCGCGAAAAAGGTGTGGAACAGTTGGGCCAGGTGAAACGCGCATACCTGGAGATCAACGGCAGCGTCAGCGTGTTTCTCTACCCCAGAGAAAATGTGCGACCGGGTCTGTCCATCGTGCCGCCGCTGGAACTGAAGGACAGTGGCGGACAGGTTGATCTTCGCGGCGTGCCGCCTGGACGGGAAGCAGTGAAAGCCTGTTTCCAGTGCGGTCTCACTCGCCCCGGTACGGCAACCAAAGAAGGCGAACCATGCCCGGAATGCGGCAATACACGCTGGGAGGCCGCCATTGTTACGGTTGAAGAGGTTGAGGATCCGACTGCAACATGAAACGTAAAAATACTAGCAGTGGCCGTTCACAATCATTTGGATCATCAACAGCCACTCACAGACAATCTATTCATAGTTGCAGCATTGCATTTCCATTGCTATAGTTTATATGTAGTTTATATGGCATGTTTTAACCGTATCAAGTAGTGGGGATTTAATGGTCAATCAGAAGGCAGTAATTTTTCAAATGCATTGCATTCTTTGCCATTCACCTGAGTTGCGCTATTTATTCTCACCGAAAAACGCTCCAGGTGATGTTATGCGCTGCGCGCAGTGCGGATTTGTGTTTATCCCGAATATCACCAACAGCAAAGCCATCATCTCCGACCGCCCCGTACTCGGCGATCTGCCGCCGACCGCTCGCACCAGCAACAACCTGAAAGACCTGGAAGGAAGCTGGGAAATCCCCATTATTCAATTCAAAGAGCGAGAATTTCCGGCCATGCGACGCAATACGCTAAAGGCGCTGAAACGGCTGGAAAGGTACACCCAACTCGGGCCGATGCTCGACCTGGGGTGCGGTACCGGCATCCAGCTTCACACGGCTTGCGAGCATGGTTGGCAGGGGCAGGGCCTTGAACCGCTGGCCGGCCATTCGATTTACGCGCGCGCGAAATTTGGCGTGCCAGTGATCAATGACGTGCTGCGCGAAGATACATTCCCACCCGATACCTTCAACGCCATCACCGCATACCAGACCTTTGAACACCTGCCGGACCCGGTAACGGTACTTCAGCGGCTGGTGACTGCGCTCAAGCCGGGCGGCGCTTTATTGATCGAAGTGCCGAATATTGACAACCTGCTGGTCAAAATGATGGGGCCGCGCCACCGGCACTTCGTCATTGACCATCTCAATTTCTTCTCCGCCGCGACCCTGGGCCGGCTGATGGAAAACAGCGGGTTAAAGGTTGTATCGGTGCATTATCCCGCGCGCAGCATGTCGATTGGCCATCTGGCCGATTGGGTGTACCACCTGATGCCGTTCACAAAGCCGCTGCACTGGCTGGGCTCCAGGCCGTGGCTGGCAAAGCGTATCGTGTCGGTCACGCTGCGTGATATTGTCGAAGTCATCGCCGTGAAGCCCGCTGCGTAAGGTAGCGCCGGGGAATCACACTATCTATATCCGCGTCCACTTCCCGCTTTTTTTGTTTTTCTCATACACCTTCTTTACCGCCGTCCAGGCCACCCTGTGCGCGGTCTCTTCGCGGCTTGCATCTCCGCGGCGTTCATCGGGCTGGTCGTACTGCTCCCAGGCGCTGTTGAAGGCTTCTTTGTAGATCTCCTGGGCGTGCTCCGGGAGATTGTCCCGAACTGAATCGGGCAGTTCTTTGATTTTTTTATACGGCATGCTGGTTTTACCTCCTCCTCATGCGCTTGTACACAAATCGTACCCAGCCTATAAACGGGAGGCAATTGGGAGTATCCATACTGGCGAGGGGGAATATCATCCTCCAGCAAGGCAGCGTTGGACAAAGGGCGTGGATCATGCTATAGTACTGGCAGAACGGAAATCCAGCTCGATCACGAAACCGGAGCCAAGGGGAACCGCCGAATGTAGAGTATAATTCGGCGTTTGTTATGAATTCTCAAGCACAATCACTGCAACCACGTATCCGGTGCGGGTCATGAATGTCGGCCAGCACTTCTCGCCAGTCTCCAGTTCTCCCGAGTTGCAGCGCGCACTTACGACCAGGGGGTCCACGCAGGCAATGATCCGTTGCTGTATCGGTATTATGGTGTACAACGAGGCGGCCAATATCGGCAGGCTGCTGGAGGCGCTGACCGGGATGAAGACCGAGACCGCCCAGATTGATGAGATTGTGGTGGTGAGCAGCGGCTGCATCGATGAGACCGACGAAATTGTGCGCGATTTTGAAGCGCGTGATGCGCGCGTGCGGCTGATCACGCAGGACAAGCGCTACGGTAAAGCCTCGGCGGTCAACCTGTTTTTGCAAAGCGTGCGCAGCGAGGTGATTATTCTGGAAAGCGGCGACACGCTGCCGGCCGAAGGCAGCATCGACGCACTGGTGCGGCCGTTTGCCGACGCCCACGTCGGCATGGTGGGCGGGCGTCCGGTGCCGGTAAACCCGACCGACACGTTTATGGGCTTTGCCGTGCACCTGCTGTGGGAGTTGCACCACCAGATTTCGCTCGCGCGGCCCAAGATGGGTGAACTGATTGCATTCCGCCAAATCTTCACCCGCATTCCCCATAACACCGCGGTCGATGAAGCCAGCATCGAGCCGCTGATCATCGGACAGGGGTACCGTTGCGCGTACGCGCCGGACGCGGTGGTGTACAACAAAGGCCCGGAAACAGTTTCCGATTTTCTGAAACAGCGGCGGCGAATTTTTGCCGGGCACCTGCATGTGAAGGATACGCTCGGTTACCGCGTATCCACAATGAACGGGCTGCAGATCGCCGTGCTGTTCACCCGCGCGCTGAAGCCCGATCTGGGCTACATTGCCCGCGCCACGGGCGTGGCGCTGCTGGAAATTCTGGCTCGGCTGTTGGGGACCTACGATTACTATATCCGTAAGATCAACCCGTTCCAGTGGCCGGTGGTTAAATCCACCAAGAACATGCTTTGAGACTTCCAGCCATAGGAAAGGCCGTATGTGACCACCCGGACTCGACCGTCGATCTGCGCCGAAGAAGCGATCCAAACCCAGGATAGCGGCCTGGGAACTACGTATGAGCGCTGGGCGCTGTACCGCTTTTTGGAGCGCATCCGGCAGGAGTATGCGATCCAGTCGGTGCTGGAAGGCCCAGGCGACGGGATCACCGGCATCGCTTACCTCAACAGTCTGGGGCTGGCGCGTTCGGGAGCGCAGGTAACGCTCGCTGCGACAGAACCACAGCGCGCGGCATTTGCGCGCGGTATCTGGCAGCGCTATGCTCCTCCCGCCCATCAGCCAGACGTCCGGGTGATCGACCCGCCGGGCAGCCTGGCGGAATTTGAAGCGCAGTCTGACCTGGCGTGGAACTTTAACGTCATCAACCGCCACTCCCACCCGCGCGGGCTGCTGGAGGAGATGGCGCGCGCCAGCCGCCGCTATGTGCTGGTGGTGGTGCCGAACTGCAAGAATTATGGCTTTTTCCTGCACCGGCTGCAGCACCGCGCAAGCGGTGAAGCCTGGGACCACGGCCCGCCGGAACTGCTGGCTGCCGCGCCATTCCAACAGATGTTCGTCGCGCTTGGGCTGCGGGTGCGTGAAATCGCCTGGGTGGACTGCCCCTGGTGGCCGGACATCGTCGATTTTGGCGCGATGCTGACCAGCTTCCTGCCGTTTCTCGACGGCGCGGCCAGACGGCTGAAGCCACAGAACCGGCTGGCGTGGCCGGCCGACGGTCTGCCCTACTTTGAGCCAGAGAAATACCCGCAGGTGCACCAGCACATGCAGCGGCTGGCCGTGTTTGAAGACTGCCGCTGGAAAGGTATTACGCAGCGTTTTGCCCACCACGTGGCCGTTCTGGCGGAGAAACCCTAAGCCATGCGCTCGCTCCTCCCCGTTCTGCTGCGTATCCCCCTATACCAGGCCTTCCGGGCGGTTGCGTTTCCCAGGATCTTGCCGGTCAATTACACATTTTCGCTCACCACGCGCTGCAATTCGCGCTGCCTGACCTGCAACATCTGGAAAAAGCGAACGGACGAATTTACGCTGGATGAGTGGGAAAAAATCTTCTTTTCGCTTGGCAAAGCTCCGTATTGGGTCACTATCAGCGGCGGCGAGCCGTTTTTATACCGCGACATCGTGGAACTGTGCCGGGCGCTGGCGCGGCATTGCCAGCCGGGGATCGTCAACATTCCCACCAATTCGCTGGTGGGCGGCACGGCAGCAAAAGTGGAGCAGATCGCGGCAGCCCTCGCGCCGGGGCAGTTGATCATCAACCTGTCACTGGATGGCATTGGGGAAGAACACGACCGCATCCGTGGCATCCCCGGCAACTTCGAGCGCTTTCAGCGCAACCTGGCCGAGCTGCTGGAGGTGCGCGCACGGACACCCAACCTGTCGATTGGCGTACATTCGGTGGTTTCATCTTTCAATATCGACCGCATCGAGCAGGTGATCCAGTACGTGCGCGGGCTGCCGGTTGACCAGTTCATCACTGAGATGGCCGAAGAGCGCGTAGAGCTGGACACAGTAGGCCTGCCCATCGTGCCCGACCGGGAGCGCTATTTTGCGGTCCTCGACCGGTTGAATGAAGACCTGCAGCGCCACCCCGCGCGCGGGATCGCGCGCTTCACGCGCGCCTTCCGGCTGAGCTACTACCAACTGATGCAACGTACCCTGACGGAGAGGACACAGGTCATTCCCTGCTTCGCGGGTTGGGCCAGCGCCCAGGTCTACCCGGATGGGACCGTGTGGCCGTGCTGTATCCGCGCCGACTCCATCGCCAACCTGCGCGACGTGGGCTACGACTTCCGGCGCATCTGGTTTGGCAAGGAAATTGAGGCCGTGCGCCGCTCGATCCGCGCCAAAGAATGCTGGTGCACCCTGGCCAACGCATCATACACGAATATGCTGATGAACCCGCCGACGCTGGCGAAATCCGGCTGGCGCGCGGCGGGCGGGCTGCTACGGCACGAAGGCAAGCGAAGATGAAAGCGGTGGTAACCGGCGCGACTGGTTTTATCGGCGGGGCGGCTGCGCGGCGAATGCTGGATTTGGGCTGGGAGGTGACCCTGCTGGCGCGCCCCGGCAGTCAACCGCCTCCGCACCTGGCGGCCGCCCGGGTGGTGCACGCAGACCTGGGTGAATCCACCCCAAAGGATCTGCGCGCTGTGCTGCCGGCGTGTGATGTGGTGGTGCACGCCGCCGCGATCCGCAACCGCTGGGGAACGCCGCCAGAGCGGTACCAGCGCGTGAATGTAGATGGCACGCGTAATCTGGCGGCCGCCTCCGTTGGCTATGCGAAGCGATTTGTGTTCATCAGTTCATCGGGCGTGTATGGCTACCCCGGCGTACTCGGCATCGATGAGGATTTTCCCACCGTTGTGCCCGCTTCTCCGCTGGATTACCACGCCAGCAAGGTGCTGGCGGAACAGGCGCTGCTCGAGCTTTACGGTTCACTGCCAACGGTCATCCTGCGCCCCACCATCACCTATGGGCCGGGCGACAGCGACGGCATGATCACGCGCATGGTGCAGATGATCCGCCGGCAAAAGCTGCCGCGCATTGGTGCGGGTAACAATTTTCTGCATCTTACGTTCATTTCGGACATGGTGGATGCAATCATCGCTGCCGGCAGGGAGGCACGCATCCGTAAAGGGGTGTACAATGTATGTGGGCCGGAGCCAATCCGGTTCAATGATCTGGCAAGGGGGATAGCTGTGATGGTTGAAAGACCATTTCCAACGATTTCGATTCCGCGCGCAGCCGCCTATGGCGCTGGCTGGTTGTTTGAGCTTGCCTATCTGCTGCCCGGGTTCAACAGCTTCCTGCCACACACCCCACTGATCACGCGCCAGATGGTCAACAATGTCAGCGCCAACCGCGGGTTCTCCGGTGAAAAAGCACGCGAGGATTTCGGATTTACGCCCAGGGTGAGCCTGGCAGAAGGCCTGCAGGCAACCCTGGCCTGGATGCAAAGCGAGGGCATCTACCCATTGTGAGTGTAGCAAGTATGTTTTCGGCGGCGGATGTCAGCGTAGTCATTCCCAGTTATAACGCGGAAGCGACCATCCGCGCCTGCCTGGATGGACTGCGCGCGCAGCACGAACCGCCATTTGAGGTCATCCTGGTGGACTCATCCAGCGACTGCACGGCGGAAATTGTGCAAGCCGGCTACCCGTGGGTGCGGCTGCTGCGGCTGGACCGGCAGACGCTGCCCGGCCCGGCACGTAACGCCGGCGCGCGGCTGGCCAGCCGTCCGATCCTCGCGTTCCTGGACGCCGATTGCGTTCCCCCGCCGGGCTGGATCAATACCATCGCCGCGCATCACAACCAGGGCCACCGCGCCGCGGGCGGCAGTATCCAGGTAGCCGAGCCGGACAATGCGTACGCCTGGGCCGGGCACATGATGGAATTTCGCGAATTCTCGCCGGCCGGCGAGCCGCGCCTGCTGGGGCACGTGCCGTCCTGCAACATCTCCTACCGGCGCGACCTGTTCCTGGCCGCCGGCGGTTTTCCCGAGGGATACTATCCCCAGGAAGATTTGCTGTTTGATGCGCAACTCAACCGGCTGGGCGTTCATATTTTCTTTGACCCGGGGATCAGCGTGCGCCATTTCTGCCGCGGCACGCTGCGCGGTTACCTGGCGCACCAGCGCCTCATTGGCAAGGTGACCTTTCACACGCTGCGGCTACTGCCCGGGCCGCGGCGACTGGTGGCCGGCAACCTTGTGGTGGCGCTGCTGGCGGCTCCGCTGTTGGGGCTGGTCAAAGCTACGCGCACGGTCGGCATTTTTCTGCGCCAGTTTCCGCTGGAGTTCGCGCGCCGGCCGCGCATTCTGGCGTTGATCTATCTGGGCGCGGCCTGGTGGGCAGGCGGGTATCTCTCCGGCGCAGTTGAGGGCCTGCCCCAGCGGGCGCCGAATCTAATAACAAAACGATATTCCGAGTAGGGACAAACACTCGCAAAGGATGACATTACTGGTATGAAGAGCGTGAGTCGATTATGGGATGGGAAGCGGGAAGTTGCCTTTTTGGCAATTGTTTTCGGGCTGGTTGTGCTTTCCCGGCTTCCATTTCACACCCAGGGGGTGGAGAGCTTTGACGCGGTCAACTACATGTTGGCCATCGATCATTTTGACATGCGTCTGGGGCAGCCCCAGCCGCCGGGCTATATCCTGTATATCCTCATCGCCCGGGTGGCCAATGCGCTGACCGGCGATCCGCACCGGGCGCTGCTGCTGGTAAGCCAGGTGTTCAGCGGCGCGGCGGTGGTGGCCATGTACCTGGCCGGGAAAGAGATTTTTGGCCGAGTGGTGGGGGCAATCGCCGCGCTGCTGCTGGCCACTTCGCCGCTGTTCTGGTACACCGGCGGCGTGGCGGTGCCCTACGTGCCCGATCTGGCGTTTGGCACTGCGGCCGCGTGGCTGGCTTACCGCGCCATGGCATCCGAAAAACGGGGGATTCCCTGGGCGGCCGCCATCAGCCTGGGGCTGGCCGGCGCATTCCGGCTGCAGACCCTGATGTTTCTCTTCCCCTTATTCCTGTTCGCGCTGCGCAAGCACCACTGGATGCACATCCTGGCCGGAACGGCGGTTGCCGGGGGCATCTTCGCGGCTTTTTTCCTGCCTTCGGTCTATGCCAGCGGGGGCATCCGGGCCTTCCTCGACGCGCTGTTTGCCATCGTGCCAGCGCTCTCAGCGAACGCCTCCAGCGCCGGCTACCTGCAACGCTTGGTCGATAACGCCACGCTGACTGCCCGGCACATCCTGGGCGCCATCGGCGAGCTGCTGCTGCCGCTGGCGCTGGGCGGGCTGATGGCGCTGCCCGAAAAGCGGTCGGAGCGGCAAAAAGAGCTGCTGAACTTCCTGCTGTTGTGGGTGGTACCCACCTGGCTGGTATGCCTGTTCATCGGGCCGGGCAATATCGGCACCATACAGGTCACCACCGGGCCATATTATCTGCTGGCGGCTTTTGCCATCAGCGTGCTTGTCGCCAGCCTGCGCTTCCGGCGGCTCGGTTGGGCGTTGCTGGCGCTGGTGGTGGTGGCGCACAGCGTTCTGTTCACCCTGCTGCCCTACCGGCCATTTGGCGAGCACTACCGCGCCTTTTACACCTACGATACCATCCGCAGCACCACGGCCAACTACCAGAAGAGGATGGATCTCATCCGCGCTTACCCAAGCGACCAGACCGTGGTGATCGCGCGCGAGTTTCGACTGGTGCAGTATTACCTGCCGCAATATCAGGTGTTTTCCGTGCCGGAGTTTGATCCTTCGCGGCCAGAGGAGGTTAAAAGTATCATCGCTGTGCGGCATAACCGGGTAGAATATCTGCATGACCTGCATCTGGAAGATGTGATGCCGCCTGGCACCCGCTACGTGATCTTCTATGATCTTCACCTGGTCAAGGTGCCACTCGATGGAGCCAAACTGGAACCGGTGGGCAGCGGCGAGGCGCAGATCCACGTAATGCGGCTGCCGAAGAATTGTCAGGTCGATTGGACCCCCGAAGGATTATCCACCATACCCCCCGAATGAGCCCACCCGCATGCCGCCCCTGTTGAAAATTCTCTCCCGTCGCAACTGGGGGCTGGTGCGATATAACGCCATCTTTCAGAATTTGAGCGCCGTGGTGTATATCGCCCTGGCGCACCGTCTGTTTTCCGTCCAGTTTTTGCTGCTGGCGGTGCTGTTCCTGGCGTTCAGCACCTGCATGACCGCCTTCGCCTACCTGGCCAATGATCTGGCCGACGTTGATCTCGACCGCCGGCATGGCAAAGACAATGCCTTTCTGAGCATCCCTCGCCCGCAGGCCGCGCTAGTCACGATTTGCTTCCTGCTGGCCGGCATCGCCTTCAGCCTGCCGTTTTGGGGCAGCGCCGTGTTTGCGCCGCTGCTGGCGGTTTGGGTGCTGCTGAGCAGCGCCTATTCGCTGCCGCCGCTGCGGCTGAAGGAAACCGGCGCACCCGGGTTGGCCGCCACCGTGCTCAGCCAGCAAACTCTGCCACTGATGCTGCTGTTCGCGGCCCTGGCGCCGCGCTTTGAATGGGGCGCGGCGCTGTTTGTGGCACACGCCACCCTGCGCGGCCTGTCCTCGGATCTCGGCCACCAGATGCGCGACTATGTGCATGATGCGCGCACGCGCACTGCCACATTCGCGGTGCGTCGCGGCCTGGAACCCAGCCGCCGCCTGTACGCGCTCGCGCTGGAAATGGAACGGCTGGCGATCGGCGTCCTGCTGGGCTGGCTGGTATGGAAAATCCCCACGCTGGTGTTGTTTGGCGTACAGATGCCGTTCTCGCCGGTGTGGCCGCTGGTCTTGCTGTATGTTGTGCTGCTGTGGCAGACGGCCGGGCGGTCGTGGCGGGCATACCGGTCCGGAATGCTGGCCCACAATGACCCCTACGACGAAAGCCGCCAGCAAAGCCGGCGCGACGCGCTGCACTGGGTCCATCACAGCCTGCCGTCGGTGATCCTTCCGCTGTGGCTGAGTGGGATTGCTGCGGTATACTATTATCCCAACCTGTTGTTTACGTTTCTCATCCTGGTGATCTTCCAGCTCTACCGGCCGGCCGTGTGGCGCGCGTTTGGCCTCGCGCGCCGCGGGCTGCCGTAAAAATTCGCCGCCTTACCGCCCATGTTCCTGCGCAACGTGCTGCTCACCTACTTCACGGAGATCATTTGCGCCGCCGTCAATTTTGTGACCGGTATCCTGCTGGCGCGCGTGCTCTCGCCGGCCGACCGCGGGGTGATGGTGCTGGTGATGACCCTCCCCAACCTGATGTTCAACCTGCTTAACGCCGGGCTGCACGAATCAACGACGTTCTTCGTCGGTCGCAGAAAAGTCCCGGCCGACCAGGTGCTGGGGAATGCGCTGCTGATCACGGCCGCGATTGGCGCGGCTGCCTTTGGCGCGCTGATGGCGCTGCGCGCGCCGCTGACCGGGTTGTTCCTCAAAGGCGTGCCGCCCGACTTGTGGCCGGCGGTGGTGTTGCTGGTTCCGGCCGCGCTGGCGCAGGGGATTTTGCTTTCGATTCTGCGCGCGCAAATGCGCTTTGTGCGCATGAACGCCTGGCGGCTGGTGGGCCCGGTTGTTCTGCTGCTCGGGTTTGCCGTGGCGTTGGTGGGTTTCGGCGGCGGGCTGCGCGCCAGTGTGCTGGTCTATTTCTGGATGAGCCTGCCGCTGCTGGCCTTGGCCCTTCTGCTGGTGGCCCAGGTGGTGCCGCTTTCCTTCCGGCCGGACGGCCGGTTGATGCGCGCCATGCTGCGCTACGGGATGAAATCCTACGCCCAGGTGCTGATCAGCGGGATGAACTACCGCCTGGACGTGTACCTGGTGGCGCTGTTTCTCTCCACCGAAGAGGTCGCTTTTTACGGGGTGGCGTTTGCGCTGGCAGAAATCGCCTGGTTCCTGCCCAACGCGGCCGGGACGGTGCTCTTTCCACGGCTTTCCAATGCGCCGCTGGAAGACGTACACCGGCTGACGGCCAGAGCCAGCCGGGTGACCCTGGCGCTCACCGCGCTGTCCGCGCTGGGGATCGCGCTTGCGTCGACGCTGGTGCCGGTGGTGTACGGCCGGCCTTATGGGCGCTCGATCCCGCCGCTGCTGGTCCTGCTGCCCGGCGTGGTGATGATGAGCATGCACAAGGTGCTGGGACGCAACTTTGCCAGCCGCGACCGCCAGCAGTTTACCGTGATCGCCTCAGCGGTGGCGTTTGTGCTGATCCTGCTGCTGGACGTGGTGCTGATCCCGCGGTTCGGCGTCGAGGGCGCGGCGCTGGCTTCGTCAATCGGGTACTTCGCGGCGGCGCTGACATTAATCCTGTTTTTCCTGCGCGATTCCGGGCTGCGGCCGGCGGAAATCCTGCTGGTGCGCCGTGAAGACCTGACTTCGCTACTGGCAATGCTGAAAAACCGCCTGCCCGCCGGCTTTCGGCTGGCGCAGGCCGGAAAGGGCAAGCAATGAGCACGGTCTTCGGGCGATTTATCGCCGCAGCAATGTTATTCATCTTCCTGGCAGGCTGCGCCGGACCGGCAGCGGCGCCAACCCCGTCCGTGCCGCCAACGATCTCCATACCGGCACCGGCAATGACCCTACCCGCGCCCTCGGTCACGCTCGCCGCGACGCAGCCGCAGATTCCCGCCGGGGCGATGGTGCTCGACTTGCAGGCCGCGGGAACAGCCGCGCCGGACGAATACGGCAGCAATAGCTGGTGGAGCGACCAGGACGCGGAACTTTGGCAGGCGCGGCACGCGCAGCTCGGCGTGCGCGTCATGCGCATCCCTGCCGCGCAAAGTCTGTTTGAACCGGTCAACGACGACGATGATCCCACCCACATCAACCCAGATGGCTTCCTGTTCCGCGCGCCGATCCCCTGGTTTGGCCGCACGCTGACACTTGAAAAATGGCTGCTCTCGCTAAAAGCGCAGGATATCACCCTGATGCTGCACGTGCCCTACCTGGCCTCCTGGCTCAGCAGGCATCCCGCCGACGCGCTCAGCTCGCCCTACCCGCCCGCCGACCTGGCCGAGTATCAAGAATATATCTACGCGCTGCTGGCGTTCGTGGTCGACGACTTGGGGTACGACCCGGCCAAAGTGATTCTGGAACCGGTCAATGAGCCTGATCTGGGCTGTGGACAGGATGCCAATGTGAGCTGCTTCTGGCGCGATTGGCAGGAAAGCGACCTGCTGGCAGTGCTGCAGAGCGCCCGGCGCGCCGCAGAGGAGGTCGACCCGGTCATCCGGTTGGTAGGCGTATCAGAATGCTGCGGCACGCAGTGGACCGAACGGCTGGCGACAAACCCGGAGACGCGCGACCTGCTGGACGGTTATAGCTACCACAAGTACGTGCAGGGCTATGATTATCAGGACTTGATCGCGCGCGGGCAGCGGCTGCTGGCTTATGGCAAGCCGGTGTACATCAACGAGTACGGCAGCACGCAATTCTGGAGCGACGGCATTGACGGCGCGCTGTGGCATGCGAGATTGCTGCCGAAGGTGTTCGCCGCGGGCATCAACCCGCTGCAATATCCGGTGGCGGAATTCCCGGGGATGCACGCCGGTTATAACAACCTGGGCCTTTTCCAGGATTGGGACGGCGATTTTCAAATCAAACCTGCCTACTGGGTCTACACGCATTTCTACCGCCTGTTTGGCGGCGGGACGATCCTGGCGCATCAAGAAATTGGCGGGGCTGAGGTGCTGGCAGTGAAAAATTCCGGCGGCGGCGAGGATTGGGCGGCGGTGTGGATCGTCACCGGCGGGCCGGAGATGCTGGCGCCGGTGACGCTGGCGTTCCAGAACCTGCCTCAAGCGGAGATGCGGCTGAGTGTTTTGAACGCGCTGGATGAACCCGGACCGCTTACCGAACAGGCCGTAACCGGCCAGGCGACCATCTTCGAATATATGCCCCAGCCCAACGCGGCGGTGGTTGTGCTGCTGACCGGGCCAGACAGCCGGCTTCTCGCTACGATGCAACCATGAATAAGCCAATCCCTTTTCAGCCGGCCCAACCCCGCTTCATCTGCCCGTTGAAAACGCAGGATGAACTCCGCGCGCGGCTGGCAGGCGGGAAAGCCACCGCGCTGGCGCGGCTGGCGCAGGCCGGGCTGCTGGTGCCGGACGGCTTTTGCATCCTAACCAGCGCGCATGACCTCGCCGCGCAGTGTCAGGACGCCGATATTCAGGCGATCCCCGATCCGGTGTGGTCCGAGATCGCCGCGGCCTATGAGACTCTGCTGAGCCAGGGCGCTGGCGCGGTGGCGGTGCGCTCCTCGGCCACCGGCGAGGACGGCGCGCAGGCATCGTTTGCCGGGCAATACCTCAGCCGGCTTGATGTTCACGGGCTGGACGCGCTGTATCGCGCGGTGCTGGACAGCTGGAATTCCAGCCGCGCGCAAGCGGCCCGAGCCTACGCCGGCGCGCATGGCAGCCAGGGACCGGCGCGCATGGCGGTGATCGTCCAGCGCATGGTGGCGGCGGATGCGTCGGGCGTGTTGTTCACCGCCAACCCAGCCAGCGGCAACCCGCGCCAGATGGTGGTGGAAATCGCACCGGGCGCTGCCGGTGTGGAGCAGGGGCGCGTCACCCCTGCCCGCCTGGTGCTGGAGAAACCCGGCGGGCGCGTGAACCGCCGTCTTTCCAGTGACGCTGCGAAGTGGACTGCTCGCCTGCCGTTGAGAGGGCTGGCGCGCGCCGGACAAAAAATCGAAGCGCTGTTTGGCGCAGCACAGGATATCGAATGGGCGGTCGCGGACGGCAGGCTGTGGATCCTGCAAAGCCGTCCAATCACCGCCCTGCCGGGCGGGCGCGAGGTGTGGTCGCGTGCCAACGCCGGGGAGATCCTGCCCGGCGTGGTGACGCCGCTGTCCTGGTCAGTATTTCAACCGGTGCTGCGCCGGGCTGGCTGGCACAGCGGGCGCAACCCGCTGACGCTGCACTGGCGATGGCGGCTGCCCGCCGGAAACTGGGCCGATTCACCGCGCCTGTTCGACGGCCGCGCCTACATGGAACTGCGCAGCGTGTACGCCAGCTTTGCCGGGTTCCCGGGCGTGGACGCCCAGGTGCTGCATAGCGCGCTGGGCTTTGAATTTGATCTGCTGGACCCGCAGGAACTGCCCGAGCGCCGCCCGCGCTGGCATCCGGTGGACCTTTACCGCTGGGCGCGGTTCTGGGCGGAGATGCTGGGCGTCACACGGTCACTGCGCGCCGCGCGGCGCCGGCTGGCGCAGCCCAGCGCCCGGCTGACGGCGCTCGACCCGGCCGAGATGGACGCGCCCGCCCTGCTGCGGCATTCGGCCGCGCTGCAGGAGCAGGCGGCGCGCTCGCTCGGCCTGCACATCACCTGCACCGCGCTGGCTTTCAGCGCCTATGGTCTGCTGCTGCGGCAGTTGCGCCAGCATCACACACCGGACGCGCTGCTGCGACTGGAAAAACGCCTAACCGCCGGCGCGCAAGAAATGAGCACCGCCCGCCACATGCGCGCCATCCAGGAGATGGCCCGCGCGGTGGATTCCTGCCCGGAGGCGCGTGCTGTCTTGCGCGACCACCCCCTGACGCAAGTTTCCGCGCTGTGGCGCGCATGCCCGAACGCTGGGGAGGTCACGCGCCGGTGGGAGGCTTTCCTGCGCGAATTCGGCGGCCGCGGCACGCAGGAGTTTGAGCTGGCGGTTCCGCGCTGGGAGGAAGACCCCACGGTTATACTTACTGCCGTGCGCGAGGCCGTGCTGCACACGCGCCCCTCGACCGCGCAGGCGCTGCCGGACATCGCGGCGCAGATACGCTGCGCGGGCTGGCTGGCGCGGCGCTTTTACATGGTCTACACGCGCCTGGTGCCGCTGCGCGAAAACCTCAAGCACGACGTGGCCAGCCTGTTCTATGCTCTGCGCCGCGTTCATATACGTCTGGGTGAAATACTGGCGCAGTCTGGCTACCTCTCCTGCCAGGAGGACGTGTTCTTCCTCGAGCAGGGTGAAATATGCCAGGAAACTGAACCGCCAAGGCTCGAAAACGCAAAGAATGCAAAGAAATTTATCTTCGCGTCTTCGCGCCTTCGCGATTCCTCCAGGAAAGTCGAAACGGGCGAGCCATCTAAGGCGAGTAATCTAAAGGACCTGGCGCAGATCGCGGCTACACGCAAGATGGCGCATCAGCACTACCAGAGCAGCGAGTGCACGCCGGTGTTTGCGCGCTGCGATGGCGCCATTACCCCGCTGACGCTGCAAAACGCCGGCGACGGCGCGGTGTTAACTGGGATCGGGTGCAGTGGGGGCATTGTTACCGCGCCCGTTGCGCTGCTGCGAGCGTTGGACGGCAGCCAGAACATTCCCAGCGGGCGCATCCTGGTGGCGCCATCGATTGACCCCGGGCTGACGCCGCTGCTGCTCAACGCCGCCGGGCTGGTGACCGAAACCGGCGGGA
>CALDSL010000105.1 GCA_937920255.1 uncultured Anaerolineaceae bacterium
CGGTCAGCGTAATCGTCTCTTCGATCAATTCCGGCAGCCGTTCCAGCTCGGCGGTATTGCGACCGGCCAGCCGGTAGGCCAGGTACAGGAAGGTTACCACCTGGTTGGTGAAGGTCTTGGTCGCCGGCACGCTGATTTCATAACCGCAGCACAGCGGCAGGCACGCTTCGGTGGTCTTGGTCAGCGTGGAGCCGATCACGTTGGCCAGCCCAAAGCACGCCATCCCGCGCGCCTCGGCTGCCTGCAGCGCGTTGAGCACGTCTTTGGTCTCGCCGGACTGGCTGACAAATATCCCCACGTCCTGTGCGCCGACCGCCGGCAAATACTGGGGTACAAACTGCGGCGCCAGCACCGGGATCACCGCTTTGCCGGCCAGTTGCGCGAAGTACACCGCCCCGGCCAGGCAGGCGTGGTAGCTGGTGCCGCAGCCGATGAAGTATACGTGCCGCGCCGCGCGGATCTTATCCAGCAGCGGGTCCACGTCGCCCGAGCCTTCCAGCATGTGCAGCACTTCGCGCGCCACCTGGGGCTGGTCGTGGATCTCTTTGAGCATAAAGTGCGCGTACCCGCCCTTCTGCACCGCGTCCATCGTGGCCGTGATGATCTCGGGCTCGCGTTCGATCAGGCTGCCGTCGGCCACCGAACGCAATTCCACCCGGTCAGCCCACAGGGTGATGATCTCGCCATCGTAGACGCGCATGATCTTGCGCGTCAGCGGCAGGATTGAGGGCAGGTCCGACGAGACGCAGTTGAAGCCCTCGCCCAGCCCCACCACCAGCCCGGAGCCTTTTTTGATCGCGTACAGCTTGTCATCATTGATGCGTCCAATCACGTAGGCATAATCGCCCTGCAGGTCGCCGTGTGCCTGGCGGATGGCGCTGATAAAATCCTCGCCGCGGTCGATGTAGCGCTCCACGGCGTGCACGCACGACTCGCCGTCGTTCATTGAGCGCACCGTCAGCCCTTCGGCCATGAACTGCTGGCGCAGCTCGGCGTTGTTGACCACATTGCCGTTGTGCGCTCCAACCATATCGCCGTCCGAATCCAGGTGCGGCTGCGCGTTGACTTGCGAGGGTGCGCCAAAGGTGGCCCAGCGCAGTTGGGTGATGCCGCGCGAGCCGGTCATCTCTTCCAACTGGTATTTGGCCGCGACATCGTCCACGCGGCCGGCATCCTTGCGCAGGTCAATCGTCGCGCCGCTGATGGTGGCCGCCCCGACCGAATCATAGCCGCGGTACGTCAGCCGGCGGGCTGCATCGACCAGGATGGGGCCAAGGTTTTCCTCTTTCGCAGTCACAATACCGAAAATGCCGCACATAGATTCTCTCCAGGTTGGGTTTTAGAGCTAAAGTTGGATGGGAAGTTCGCTGGCATAGTGTATCACATCTGAATTGCGAAGACGCAAAGTCGCGAAGAAGAAACTATGAGATTGTCTTCGCGATTCAATCGTTGTGCGGGATCTTGAAAACGCTGCCGGCTTTTCTCTGGTCATCTAACCATTGTTCTGATATAACCGAATTGTGGAACCACACTCTCCCAGCACCGACTCTTCCGCGGATCTGCCGGCCTCGAAACACATGTTCGTTGTGTTGAACCCCGTGGCCGGAATGGTCGTTCCCACCCGCACGGAAAAGCGCATCACCACCTGGTGCGAGCAGAACGGCTGGACATGCGAGGTGTACCAGACAAAAGAGGATGAAGTCCTCGCGCATGTGGTCAAAAGAGCGCTCGCCCGCGGCTGCCAGGCGGTGGTTGCGGCCGGCGGCGACGGCACCATCAGCGGGGTGGCATCAGGGGTGATGGGCAGCAGCGTGCCGATGCTGATCCTGCCGCTGGGCACCGGTAATCTGCTGGCCGGAGATTTGGGTGTACCCTTCGACATCTCCCGCGCGTTGAGCCTGCTGGAAGCCGGCGGCCGCATGCTCATGCTTGATGCGGTTCAAGTCAATGACCGCATCTGCGTGCTCAACGCCGGCCTGGGCTTTACCTCGGCGCTGATCAAAAATACCGAGCGCCAGGCCAAGCGCAAGTACGGCTTCCTGGCCTACATCGTGGGCGGCGTGCGCGCATTGTTAGGCCTGCAGCCGCACATGTTCCGCCTGGTGGTAGATAACAAGCGCCTGCGCATCAATGCCTCCGAGATCCACATCGCTTGTGGCGGGTTGTTCGGCATCCAGGTTTCGTTGGAAGATGTGCGCGTGCTGCCGGATGACGGCCGCGTGGATATCTTTGTGATCAAAGCCCGTACCTTCAGCGACTATCTGGAAGTGGTGTATTACATCCTGCGTGGAAAACCGCGCCGGGCGCGCGAGATGGTCTACATGCAGGCCGCCGAGATGATTGAGATCGACTGCGAGCAGAAGCTGCCGTTCCAGGGCGACGGTGAAGTGTTGTGCGAAACGCCCGTCAAGCTGCGCGTGCTGCCCAACGCCATCCCGGTGCTGGTGCCCGAAAAACAGGAAGAGCCTATCCGCAACCGCCTGCGCCAGATCGTGGGTGTTTAGGGATTCAAGGCATCACGGTCGAATCGATTACAGTGACCGTTGTGAATAAAGGATTGACAGTTTCCCCAGTGCTGTCGTGCTATCCAGAAGATCGGTTGAAGTGCTGAATTGATTGGCCGAGCCGTACAACGCCAGGCGCTTCAAACCATCATCTTGAATCGCCGACTGCAGAACGGCGGCGATACGTTCAGCATGGATCACCTGATACGGGCGGTCGTGGAAATTGGAACAGCGCGTTTCGACCAGGCTCGCAATCGCCAGTTCGTTCTGGTGCGCGGCAAGGGTCTCATATGCTGCGCACAGGGCAGCTTCCCGTTCCTGCCATGTTCCGGCGGAGAGAGCGCGCTGCAGGATAGGCAGGAGCAGGGGCGCGATGTCCAGGCGGGCAAACGCGCTGCCAAACCACTTGCTGTAGGGCGGGTAGCGCCGTTCCAGCAGAAAGCCCAGCCGCATGCACGTATGCGCCAGCCGGGCGGCGATGATCCGCGAGCCGAGATCGTCGTTGACAGTGCCGGCACGCCCGACGAACGGCTCTTCCTGACCGATCTTGCTCCACTCACAGGCGAGCAAATACAGCCACACATCGCGTGGATAATACGCCAGCGCGGCGCGCACCACCTCCAATCCAAGATCGTCGTGGAAGACGCGGCCGGCTGTCAGCGACAGCAGGCGGTGCTCGGAGAACGCTAACCAGTCCGCGACCGCCGGCTTCCGCCAGCGGCCGGCGCCCAATTCGCGGTCAAAATAGGCCGGGATCGTGTCAATCTCGATCAGATGATCGACCGGTCCGCTGCTTTCTACGCTAGGCACGCGCACGCCGCCCGCATCGGGCGGGCGAAAGCTGGTGGGGTAGCCTTCGAAGCGGTGGGGCAGGTGGTGGCGGAGAATTTGATCAACCTTTTCGCGGTTTTGCGCGAAATCATCTTCCGGCAAAAACAGAACCATCCGCGGGCCCCACATATGGTCGCGCGACATGGGCGTGTCCAATCCAATCACATCCGAGCCGTAGCCGATCAGACAGGCGCTATGCGCCAGCCCGGGGGAATAGCGCGCCAGCATCGGGCCGACCACCTGTTGGTAGAAGCGCTGGCTTAGATCAAGCCCCGGCAGAAAGGGAATATCCGCGAAATCCATGCCGGGTTAAAACTGCTTCCACCAGATGCCGGTGCATTCCGGCAGGATGGCCGGGTCGCGGCTGGTGAATTTCTCTACGATCTGATCGCCGAAGAAGAAGGTGGTCAGGTCCTGGCCTTCTTCCATCGATTCGAATTTGTAATCGGTGCGGATCCAGGTGTACTCGAAGCCGTCCGCTTCCAGGTAGGCGAAGTATTCCAGCAGGTCCGGCGGCGGGGTGGGAACTTCATAGCCGGTGCCATTGGTTTCGAGGATGATCAGCGTGCCGCCTGGGCGAAGGATTCGCCGCATTTCGGCCAGCGCTTTGCCCAGCTCTTCGCGCCAGTTCTCTGGCTGCCACACCACAGTGTAGACGATGCTCCAGCCCGAAAGGATCACGTCCGCGCTGCCATCCGCGGCGGGCAGGGCGCGGTGGTCGGCCACTTGAGCCTCCCAATTGGCCAGACCGCTGGCTTCCAGCTTTTGGCGCGCGATCCCCAGCATTCCCTCTGCGATATCGTAGACGCGCATGGTCCTGGCGATGGGAGCAAACATGCACGCCAGTCGCCCGGTGCCTGCGCCGGTGTCGATCACGTCCAACCCGTTAAGGTTGCGGATCCGCATAATCGCCGCGTAGATGTTGTTTTCCCAATCTTCCCGCGCCACCATGCGCTCGTATTTATCCGATTTCTCGCGGTAAACCTCTTCCAACTCTTTGTCTGCCATGTTCCAATCCTCTCAATTTAACTTTGCGCGGTGATAAGCGCGTTGACTTCGGCGCGGTGGGGCATGGCAGGCGCGGTGCCCGGTTTGGTCACCTGGAGCGCCGCGGCGGCGTTGGCGAACGAAGCCGCCTGCTCCAGGCTTTTTCCCTCGGCCAGGGCAACGGCCAGCGCGCCGCTGAAAGCATCCCCCGCGCCGGTGGTGTCGACCACACTCACGCGGTAGCCGGGGACGCGCGCGGCTCCCGCTCGGGTGGCCACCAGCGCGCCTTTGGAACCCAAGGTAATGACCACCGCGCCGACACCCGTCTCGATCAGTCGCGCGGCGGCAGCCTCGGCCTCTTCCACGTTGCCGACGGGCATGCCGGTGATGATCTGCGTCTCGGTCTCATTGGGGGTGAGCACGTCCACCATGCGCAGCAGTTCATCGGGCAGTACCTGGCCGGGCGCGGGGTTGAGCACCACCCTCACACCGGCCGCATGGGCGATGCGCGCGGCGGCAATCACTGCGTCCAGCGGTATTTCCAACTGCATCAGAAGGATATCCGCCGCCTCAATCGCCGCGCGGGCCTGTTCCACGTCGGTTGGCGTGATCTTGAAGTTTGACCCGCTGGCCACCACGATCATGTTCTCGCCCGCGTCGTCCACAATGATGAAGGCCACCCCGGTGTGCGCGTCTTCGGTGCGCAGAATGTACTCGCCCGAAATACCTTCATTCTGCAGGTTGCCCGCGGCAGTATCGCCAAATACGTCATGCCCCAGCCGCACCAGCATGGTGGTCTGCGCGCCCAGCCGCGCCGCGGCGACCGCCTGGTTGGCGCCTTTACCGCCTGGCCCGGTGGTAAACGGCCCGCCCAGGATCGTTTCCCCGGCGGCGGGCATGTGCGGCGTGCGCATCGAAAGATCCATGTTGAAACTACCGATGACCATTACCTTGGGTTTTGCCTGCTGTTCCACCTGATGCTCCTTGTTTGATAACTCAGTTTGCTGGCCATGCCGTACCCACAGGGCTGTGCCCTTCGACGGAACTCACATCGTCCCGATGTCCTTACGGGAGGGTACTTTTTTTATTATTCTACCCGTCCGCCAGGGCGATTTGTTTCATGGCCTGGATGGCGATGCGGATGGCTTCCTGCTCGCCGCGTTGAAAATCGGCTTCGCACCATTCCGGTTTGGTTTCCTTGTCGGTGCCATCGTTGGTGTAGACTGCCGCTGCGCGCCAGCCGCGCAGGGCAGCGATGATATACAGTGTATCGCTTTCCATTTCCATCGAAAGGACGCCTGCCTTTCGTAGCAGGTCAAATTTGGCCGGGTCGTGCGGGGCATAAAAGGCATCCCCGGCGCTGCCCAGGCCGACGTGCGCCTGGAAACCCAGCTCTTTGGCGGCGTTGACCAGCGCGCGGGTCAGCGAAAAATCGGGCACAGCCGGGAACTGGATCGGCAGGTAATTGGTGGCGGTGCCACCATCACGGTAGGTGCCGGTAGAGATGACATTGGCGCCGCAGGCGACGTACTCCTGGTATGTGCCGCACGAACCCACACGGATAAACGTATCCGCGCCCATGTGCCCCAACTCTTCCAGCGCGATGGCCGTGGTCGGGCCGCCCATGCCGGTGGAAGAGACGGTCATGTGAATGCCGTCCACCTCGCCCGAGTAGACCAGGTAACCGCGGCTCTCGCTCACCGCGTGGAAATGGTCAAAGTGCGCGGCGATTTTGCGAGCGCGGTCGTGGCTGCCGGGCACAAACACATATCGCGAGATTTCTTTGGGATCGCAGCGAATGTGAAATTCCATGTTATCCCTGGGCCTTTCCGTGGTCGGCAATGGCGATACTCTTCATGGCCTCGATTGCGATGCGGATCTCGTTTTCCTCGCCTTGCAGGTAGGCGTCGCGCCCCCAGTCCGGTTTGATCTCCGTGCTGGTGCCGTCGCAGGCAAACAAAGCCCCGGCGCGCCAGCCGCGGTAGCTGGAAATGACAAACAGCGTGTCGGCTTCCATCTCAATCGCCTTCACGCCGGCGGCGCGCGCTTTTTCGGCGAACGCCGGGTCGCTTTCCACGTAGAACACGTCCGTTGACCAGGCCAGGCCGGTGTGCGCCGGAATGCCCAGTCGCGCCGCGGCCTCCACCAGGGCGGTGAGCACGCCAAAATCAGGCGTGGCGGGGAAGGCCGTCGGCAGGTAACGGTTGCCGGTGGCGCCGCCACGCACCACGCCGCTGGCGATGATCACATCGCCGGGCTGGATATTGTCTTGCAGCGTGCCGCACGAGCCCACGCGCAGGAAAGTATGCGCGCCCATGTGCGCCAGCTCTTCCACGCCGATGGCCACCTGCGGTCCGCCCATCCCGGTGGAGCAGGATGTCACCGGAATGCCATCCACTGTGCCGGTGTAGACGTAATATCCACGTGTGTCCGTCACAAAGCGGTATTCGTCAAAATGCTCAGCGATTTTTTTCGCCCGCCCTGGGTCGCCCGGGACAAATACATATGGAGCGATATCCTTCGGGTCACATTGAATGTGAAATTCCATCTTGGGTGGCCTCCTCGATCCTGGTCTTTGTAACCGCTCAGCGCAGCGCCATCTGCATCAACTCCCACAGGCGGGCGCTGTCCATCTTTTCCACCAGCAGCGCATTGGGCTGCCTGCCCAACCGGCCGTACCAGTCCACCACCGTTTGGCCGTAGGTCTTCTCGCCCTTCAGTTCCACGTCCACAAATTGCTGGCTGGCTTCTTGAATAATGCCCGGCTCGATGGCTGCGGCCAGCGCCAGGAAATCCGCGCCAAACAGAATCCGCTGCCCGGTGATCTGCTGCAGGAAGGTCAGGGTGTTGGCCGTGATCTGGCGGAAGAACTCAGCCCGCGGCGAATCCATCGCCAGCATGGCCTCGACCTTTTCCGGCCCAAACGGGTGCGCTACGGTCGTTTCCCATGACACCAGGGTGAACTTCGGCCAGGCCTCGAACACGATCGCCGCGGCTTCGGGGTCAGCGTGGGTGTTGAACTCGGCTGATGGGGTGGTGTTGCCCAGCCCGCGGATCGCGCCGCCCATAATCACTAATTCGCGGTACTTGCCTGGCAGTTCCGGTTCAAGACTGACCGCCAGCGACAGGTTGGTCAGCGGGCCGATGGCCACCAGGGTAAGCTGCCCCGGGTTTTCATTGGCCAACCGGATCAGCGCCAGCGCGGCGTGTTCTGTTTCAACCTGGCGTGAGGATGCCGGCCAGCCGCAGTTGCCCAGCCCGTCCTGCCCGTGGACATTATCGGCGTACGGGTTGCGTGCCACCAACGCGCGCGGCGCTCCGGCATAAACGGGGATGTCCTTGCCCATCACGTCCAGAATCTTGCAGGCATTGGCGGTGGTGTGATCCAGCGATACGTTCCCGGCCACCGTGGTCAGAGCTTCTACCTGTACTCCGGGGTGGGCAAGGGCCATCATAATGGCATGAGCGTCATCAACACCAGGATCGGTGTCTATCACCAGGCGCAGCATACGATACTCCTCTTGATTTTCATCTGTAAACAGTTTGGAACGCTCCACAGGCGTGAGCTGGTTTCAAGCCATTATAGAACAGGCAAGACGTTTGTCAAGAAAACGTGGTGGTACAGGCTCTGAATTTGGATATTTCTTTCAGGCATAGTATCATAATATAGCACCGCCAGGTGAATGCATGGGTGCAATGGGAATGAGAAGGGAAAGGGACAGGTAGGCCAGGATGAACTTTCGTAGAGCAGTTGTGATTGTGCTGGATGGGGTCGGTGCGGGCGAAGCGCCCGATGCGCAGGATTACGGCGATGTCGGTACCAACTCGTTGGGTAACGTCGCCCGCGAGGTGGGCGGTTTGAAGATGCCCAACCTGGAGCGCTTTGGTTGGGGCTATATCACTCCCATGGAAGGCGTGCGCCGGGTGGAAGACCCGGCCGGGGCGTACGGCCGGCTGATCCCCACTTCGGTTGGCAAAGATTCAATCACCGGGCACTGGGAATTGATGGGCGTATTTCTCACCAGCGCCCTGCCCACCTACCCGGACGGTTTTCCACAGGAACTGCTGGATGAATTCAAACGCCGCACCGGCTATGATGTGCTGGGGAACAAGCCCGCCTCCGGCACCGAAATTTTGAAGGAACTGGGCGAAGAACACATGCGCACCGGCAAGCCGATTTTGTACACCTCGGCCGACAGCGTCTTTCAGATCGCCGCGCATGAAGAAGTCATCCCGCTTGAGCGGCTGTACGAAATCTGCCGCATCTCGCGCGACATGCTCACCGGCGAGCACGCGGTGGGCCGGGTGATCGCGCGGCCGTTCCTGGGTAACAGCGCTGAAACCTTCAAGCGCACCACCAACCGCCGCGATTTTCCACTCGACCCGATTTCCGATACCATCATGGACAAACTGGTCGCCAGCGGGCGCGGTGTATATGCCACCGGCAAGATTGATGATCTTTTCGCCGGGCGTGGGATCACCGTCACCAGCCACTCGGAAGATAACCACAGCAGCACCATGTCGATGCTGGAATTTTTGGAGAAAGACTTTGAGGGTCTGCTCTTCTCCAACCTGGTCGAGTTCGACATGATCTACGGCCACCGCAATGATGCCCGCGGGTACGCCGATGCTCTGGAAGCCTTTGACAGCCGCGTGCCTGATATCCTCGCGCGGTTGCGGCCGGGCGATGTGGTCATGGTGGTGGCGGACCACGGCGTCGACCCGACCACGCCTGGCACCGACCATTCGCGCGAGTGCTCGCCGCTGCTGGTGTTTGGCCCGAACGTGCGCCCCAACGTTGACCTGGGCGACCGCGGCGCCTACAGTGATGTGGCCGCCACCCTGGCCGAGATGTTCGA